>CAYJAX010000044.1:0-7018 GCA_964368545.1 Candidatus Woesearchaeota archaeon
AACCAAAGACATAGCTGAAAAAACAAAGTCTGACGCACGCAAATTTGTTGACCGAGCAGAAGAGATATTTGAGAACCTATGAATTAAACGGAACCCCCCCGATAATAGTCTGCTACGCAGTAATCTAATCTTCTCAAGTAAGAAAAAACTCCGGCAACAACTAGATTCTCGGCAGGTTTTCAAACTCCTCACTCCGTTCGGGGACGCTGCGCTTCTCCTACGCTCCGCTTCGGTCGACCTCGCCTAACAGGGGTTTTAAGGTTCGCCCCTCAGCTCGGGGCTCACCCAAATCGCCGCAGATTTGATAACGAAATGAGTGGCGGCGACTTCTCAAAACCCCATACGTTATATTCAATTTTCGTGCATAGTTTACTAAGGAGGCCCCCCGCCGAGTGGCTTCGCAACATTTAGCCTTGCTTCGCAAGAAGATAACAGTAGATAGTAAAGTTGGTAGTACAATCAATCAGTTTAAGGTTTAAACTACTTAAACAAGCGGTTTGTAACCCTCATAAAATAAAGGTATGATCATACCGGCAGCAGCATGGTGGACATGGTGACAGTGGAAAAGCCAGACACCAGGATTATCAGCCACAAGCTCAACATCGTAGCGTTCTCCAGGAAGAATTGGTAAGTTATCACGCATCTGCTGGGCAGAAAGAGGAACTGGATTTCCATCAATCGCTATCACTTTGAAAGAATGACCATGAGTATGCATAGGATGGATTTCTTGCGTACCGGCATTGATAAGTCGAATGAGTATTCGTTCGTCTTCATTCACCATCAAAGGATCGATGTCGGGAAAAATCCTGCCATTGATGGTGAAAATATTATAATCATGTTTATGGATATGTTCTCCATGTTCGCCTGTAGTGGTAAGGGCGCCATTTGATCCATCGGGATTAATTTCCCATTCGTCCAGTATATACACATATTCTATGTCATATTTTTTGGGGTTCTTTGCTTCAATGATAAATGGCCCCGAAAGTCCCATATCAAGCTGGAGCGCAACATCCATGTGAGAGGAACCATGTGTATGATAGAAATGTGTCCCTGCATTTTTTGCTGTGAATTCATAAACAAAAGTTTCACCCGGCTTTATAGCATTTTGTGTTAAACCCGGAATACCATCAGCTTTATTTTCCACATGAACACCATGCCAGTGTATGCTTGTAGATACAGGAAGATTATTTTTCACAATAACACGAATTTTATCTCCTTCGGTGACACGGATTTCTGGCCCTGGAATTTGTCCGTTGTACGCCCATGCATGGACAAATTTGTTCTTGGCATATTCCCAACGAATTTCATCAAGCGAAAGTTGGAAGTCCTTTACACCATCTTTTTCCAAATAACTTAATCTTTCTATCCTATCATTAGGAGTTTTAAGAGGCAAACTTAACAAATATTCTTTACTGATCCCTTTTTCCAAAGCCGAGTGTTGATGATTTGCTACTTCCTTTGTCGAAGTTAAGAAATAGGCAGCAGTTAAAAATATCCCAGTAATTAAAGCGATAATAATGAATGATTTAACAGGATTCTTTGCCATATTTCACCCCCTTTACTTAAATTGGTTATTTTCTTTTTCTAAGCATTTGGAAAAGAGAGTATAGCCCATAGAAGAATGATACCCAGAATAGAATAAGCATTATGCCAGCAAATAGATGCCCTTCAGCAAAATGGTGGAATGGGAGAATTTCTTCAAATTGATGCCCTAAACCCGCTTCTTCCTGATGACTTGTGTTAGGACCTTCTTCTACATGTGCAAAAACTAATGGCATCATTATAACGAATAACGCACTAAATATTGTTGTTATCAAAGTGGATTTTTTGTTGTTTAATCCTACAATTTTGAGTAATGTTTGTCTTTTCTTATTATCTTATTATTCTTCTTTACTTTGTAAGTAAAGCTTGAGAAGTGCGAGGTTTTAAATTTTAGTTTTTCATTATCGCATGTTATAAATGTGCATGCAGGGTCTGTTGTTCCATTGCAACTAATGAATTTAGATTTTTTCCGCAGGTTTGTCTTATAAAATCCATGTTATCTCTAGCTTCTCTTATAAAGTTAGTAGTTAACATAAGGAAAATGTTATCCTTTTCAAGTTCATAGACTTTTATTATGTATTGATTGTTAACAAATTTCTTAATTAAATCTTTGAATTCTTCATTAGTTAAATCTTTGAGAGATAAATAAATTCCAAAACACCTTCTTATTCCAATGCCTACAAACTGAGGCATAGGATAAAAATAGTCTATTACTTTATTTTTAACTAACTTGTCTATTTTTCTAAGAACCGTTGGATAATAATGATTTATTATTTTTGCAAGTTCTGTTATTTGTATTCTTGAATTCCTGGCAAGAACAGCAAGTATCTTCTGGTCTACAGTATCAAGCTGTACAATTTTGTCTGACCTAGTTTTAGCAATAGTGCAAAATACTTAAAAAATGATTGGTTTAGGGGCTATTTTTCATCTAAATCTTAAGTAAACTGTCTAAAATTCTTACAATATTTATCAAAACTGAAAAAGTGGGATGCGATTTAAATATTTTTATTACTATAATATTTTATGGATAAAGAATTAATAATAAAACCAGAGTCATTGGACAAGAGAGTTTGCATAAGGCTTTCAAGGCAGGAATTTACCAATTTAAGAGATGAGGCAGTTAAATCTGGTTTGTCATTGTCAAATTTGCTTAGGATAAAAATAAATTCAGAAAATAATTTCTTAGGTGAAATTTACAGTAATATTTCAAAAATTCTTGAGTTGCAGAGAGAAGCATTATCTCAATTAGAATTTATTTCCATTCATACTGTAAAAAAAGATAAGGTGAAAGATGAGTAAATGCCCTAATTGCAAAAAGAGATTATTGAAAATCCACTTAAGAACTCTGTATTTAAAAGAAGGCAATAGAATACGTTACATAGAGTCAACACTTAACAAACCATTCTTTCATGGCTGTACTAAATGTCCTTATGCCAAAGGAGGAGCTGTATGGATACAGAATTAGTGATTTTTGCTGAAAAAAGAAGCGAACATATACAGGAGTTTCTTGATGCAATAATTTCCAAGAAGTTTATATCTTTTGGAGAATTGAGAAAAATGTTCCCCAATAGTACAACACACGATACTATCAAAACTTTCATCTATAAGATAAATACCAGCATCAGTACAATATATCCACAACTCAAAATTTTTGGATTAGATATAATATTAGATGAAAACAAAAATATTTCAAGGTGTTACAAAATAAATCAAGAGCTAATTTTTAAGACAACAAGATACCATTATGTTATTATACTAAAAAATGAAAACCAAAACAATAAGAATGCAGTTTAGAGTAGATAAAAATCAATATGAAAGGATTTTAAATTTGTCTAAAGCCAAGGGGTTCTATCATATAGCAGATTATGTAAGATATGCCGTTCTAGAAAAAGATCTTTCGTTTGAAAGAAAGTTTGAAGAAGTACATCAGGTAATATTATCATTGGTTAAAAAGTTGAAGTAGTTCTTCTTACTTTTTAGTGAGCAGATGAGTTTTTATATCAAATATTCTTTTTACTTTTAGTTAGTCTTGCGGACTCAAATCCCAAAATTAGAGCAAGATTTAAGTAAAACAACGTATAAGTACAAAATATTGAAGGTAGCGGATCTCAATTGCTTGAACCCGCGATGAACTTGCTTTGAACTGAAAAGTTATAGAAATTCAAAGCAGTATAAAATAAACTAAAATCGGCACATAATAAGAATATAAGGCTCAAACCCAAGAAACAAAGTTTCAAGGGTTCAAGTCTCAAAACGGGCCCGAAGGGATTTGAACCCTCGACCCCCTGATGTCTCCCAACAAATAAGAGTCAGATGCTCTAACCAAGCTGAGCTACGAGCCCGCACAAAACTTAGTCTTAACTATTCCGTTATAAACTTTTCTGAAAACAAATTTATTTAAACATGAACTTCCAATTTTTTCTCGTGAGAAAAGTAAAAGAGTTAATAATCTCGGCAAAAGCAGAGAGTTTAGAAAAAGCCTTTTCTAATATAGCGAATAATCTGTTCGAAATAATGATTGATACCTCAACACTAAATAATTCGACAACAAAAACAATAATTATCAGAGACAAGGACTTAAAGTCATTGCTTTATAACTACTTAAGGAAACTGCATAACTTTGCATCTACAGAATCATTAGTCTTAGGCAACGTAACAAACTTATCTATAAACCTTGTTAATGGCGAATACATGCTTACTGGAAATGCATCAGGAGAAGCAATAAATAGAAGCCATAAAATAAGAAGTCAAGTGAAACAGATAACAGATAGAAATATTATAATTAAAGAAGATAATGGAGGGTGCATTTTACAGATAAGTGTAGTTGCAGATGTGATAGATGAAATATAAGTTTCTTGAACATACAGCAGATGTAATGTTTGAAGCGTACGGGAAAAACTTGAATGAGCTATTTACAAATTCTGCTATAGCACTTGAAGAATGCATGGTTAACATTTCAACACTAAAGATAAAAGAGAAATACAAAATAAATTTGAGCTCTGAATCTGCTGAAGGATTATTGTATGACTTTCTTTCCGAACTAATCTTTGTTAAGGATACAGAAGGATTGCTATTTAAAACTTTTAAAATAAAAATCTCAAAAAATAAAGTGTACGAATTAAGTGCTGAATGCCAGGGTGAAATAATAAACAGGAAAACTCAGGAATTATTAGACGATGCCAAAGCAGTCACAAAGCACTTATTCAATATCAAAAACGAAAAAAATAAATTAACTGCAGTTGTAATTGTTGATATATAAAACTTGCAAAAGTAACTTATCGAAGTATTAAAAAATAATGAACTTCCAAGAAGAAAAAATGCAAAAATGAGAGGAATAAAAATCAATAAAATACTAAAGTTAATAATGTAAGCTTTACGCTAACTTTTTAAATAAAAGCTTTCTTTTCAACTAAATATGCCCCGATCGTCTAGCCCGGTCAAGGATAGAGATACATTATATGTACTGTAACCCTCTCGAGGCTCTGACGCGAGTTCAAAACAATAGATTACTAAAATAAAAGGGCAGTAATATCCGGCTATCCTACTGCTCTTCCATATATCTGTTGAGAAATTCTCGCTCGGGGCATTATACTTTTAGACCAAGTCTCTAAGCTTAGGGCGTTATCCAGAAAGATATATGCCCCAAGCGAACGCAGGTCGTTTTATACAGGTTTCTTCCTTGTGCAAAATATTGCATGAGTTTTCATACATAATAAACTGGATTATGTTTTATTTAAGCTCATCCTTGCTACTAAACAGCAGAGGAATTCCTGCTAATTTTAGTGTGCAGAAATATGTACGTAAATTTGAATGAAAAAATTGCCTCGAGAATTAATATACTTTCTGAATAAAATATTATTTTATGAAAACAAAGTGCAAATTATGCAACAAGAGAATAACAAACGGCTACAAGTTTCTTTGCCATAATTGTTTTGAGTTTTTTGAATGGCGTTACGGCTCAATAGAAGAAATAGAAAAAGCAATCCATGAGTATGACAATGCAAGACGAAGAAGCAACTATCACAACAGGAAAACAAAATACAAAGACAGATGGAGGAAACAGAAAAATGAAAAATAACGAACTTGAAATCAAAGACAAAATAGAAACACTATTTGAAAAACAAATAACAACATTTGGAAACGGAGCAAAAATAGACTGCCCAAAAAAGTATCTTGGAAAGAAAGCAGTAGTAATTATTAGAGCAAAAGATTAATTATGCAACACAGTACTTTAATAGGAAGCTATATAAGTAGGAAAGTATTACATTCTTATATCGGAGGTTTTAAAATATGGTAAATGTAAGCACAGTATCAACAAAAGGGCAAGTGGTAATACCCTCACACATAAGAGAAGAACTTGGACTAGAAGAAGGATCACAGGTAGTAATAAGCAAAATGAAGGATTTCGTCCTTTTAAAAAAAGTCAATCTTCCAGATCCCAAAGCAGAATTTGAAAGATTAACAAAAAAAGGACAAGAACAAGCTAAAAAATTTGGAATAAAAAGTGAGGATGACGTGGTGAGGATGATTCATGAGGCAAGAAAAAAATCCTAGGGTTGTCCTAGACACAAATATTTTTATTTCTTCCATTTTCTGATTAAATCCACATAAAATAGTAGAGCTTGCACCAGATAAGAAGATACAAGTATTTACTTCAATAGAGATATTGAATGAGCTTGAAGAAGTATTGAAAGAAAAATTCAAGCAAGAGCAGGAATTTGTAGATGAACAAATAGCCCTAATTCTAGAATATGCAGAAATTATTAGTCCTGAAAATAAAGTAGATATAGTTAAAGAAGATCCAGATGATAATAAAATAATAGAGTGTGCAATAACAACAAAAGCAGAGTACATAATCTCAGGAGATCTGCATTTGACTAAAATTAAGCAAGTATTAGGGATTAAAATACTAAAACCAACAGAATTTTTAGAATTACTATGAAAAACAAATGCGACTATGAATGAAAGTGCAAAAATAAAGCTTATCCTAGAATATATCCAAGCTTGTTAGGTAGTAAATATAAAGGGAAAGGATGATCTACTTGTGCAAAAAACATTATAAACAATGAACCAAAAAGATAGAATTGACGGTATAGAGATAATACCTGCATGGCAATGGATGACCGAATATAAAAGATGAATACAATAGAATAATATTACAAAATAAAATGTATGCCAGAATTCTCTAAATCATTTCAGATTCTTTAAAAATTTGTCTAAAGGCAAGGTGTTCAAAATGTTATTTTTCTCGGCCCATCCTCTCCTAGCTTGCCAGACACCGAATTTAATAAAATCCAGATGGGATGTGTGATGAGAATCTGTGCTTATTACTAACTTAACATTATTTTCTACAGCTTCTCTTATGTGTGTATCTTTTAAGTCTAACCTTGTTGGGGAAGAATTTATCTCTAGGCATGTTCCTGTATGTTTAGCTTTGGAGAGAACTTCTTGAATATCCAACTGGAACTGTTCTCTT
>CAYJAX010000045.1:0-6890 GCA_964368545.1 Candidatus Woesearchaeota archaeon
TCAGCTTGAATGCGAAGTTCAATACCAGAAAAAAGATTATGAGAAAAGGAAATGATAATAGTGTGAATAATAGCATGAGGCTCACATAGCTTCTTGAAATCATCTCCATCTCGACCATTAAGAATTTGTCGAATAAAGGCCTGAAAACTTTAGGATATTTCCTGACTAATTTATCTGCACTGCCCTTCATGTATTTATTAGCGAAAGAGCCTACACTGCTGGGGCGATATATTGTATAATCAGGCTTCTTCAGCTCTACTTTAATTTTCTTCTTTATTGTGTGCCTCTTTACGAAATCCTCAAGCTCGTCATAACTTATGTTCAGCTCTTTAATATATTTTTTTTTCTCATCTTTTGTAAGCCTCCTGAAAGTTGCAGAGCTCAAAACTGGACGCGGAGGAGGAGCTACGTTAACAACACTCTTCAGTCCAGGCTCTGGAACAATATTTTGGATGTTAACTGTAGGCACAGGTGGCAGAATCTGCTTAACATGATCTGAATAATTATTTTTAACATCTAAAGTTACTTTGTCAGGCTTGGCTGGTGAAACACTAGATGAATGCCTCTGAACATTATCATAGTCTATATTCACCGCATTAAATATTGTTGAGCTTTCATTCTCTATATTATTGAGAAGCTCATTTATCTTAAACTTTATTTTGCTTATCTGCTGCTGATCTTTCAGACTTGATAAAATAACTTTATTATTCTTAAGTTCGTTGACATAACCTAAAATCTTTTCTGCACTAGTACTAATTTCAGTTGGCATTTTTCTCCTGCTGGACTAATTTATTTATTGCTGTAAGCAGATACAAGAACTGGCTCTTGAAGCTTTTAATCTGGGCATCAAGCTGAGCTGCTTCAGAGGGACTCGCAAGCTTTCTCTTTTCCAAAACAATTTTATAGTTCCTGCTAATCTCGACAAGCATTTCAGAGTTTTGCTTAAGCATCTCAATACTCATATCATCTTAAACCTCCTCAGAACTTCCTGAGGCTGCTTGTAGTACTCATGAATTATCTTCTGAACTTCTTTAAAACCAACAATGCCTTTCTTATGCATCTCCCTTAATAGCTTAACCCTAGTCTTGAATTCGTTTAAGACCTGCTCTTTAGTCATGCCATAGTGCGTTGAGATATTATCGAAGACTTTGCTGTTGGGATTAAGCGAAAATACGTCTGTCCTTGGATCCCACTTGAATACAGTATTAATAATCTCGCCGCCCTCGCCTTCTTTAACCTGCACAATCTCGTCAATGCTGCTAACCTTCCTGACTTCTTTTCCCTTGACCCTTGTCTGGGACATGACAACAACAGCAGCTAAAGTTTCTATCAGCGAAGGAGAGAGTTCTATTGGCGCAGTTTCAAGTCTCTTGATAAGCGTGTTTACACTCTCTGCATGCATAGTAGCCATTCCAGGATGTCCTGAATTGTGTAATAATATTGAACCAAAACCGCCAATAAAATTTTCATTTTTAGGAACAGATATATCATAAACATATTCTGGTTCATCCAAATGTAAAATTTCTATGCTTTTTATTTTATCACAATATAAATCTCCAAGTAAGTTTTTATCAGAAATACCATTAGTTATATTACATGTTTTTCCTATTGGTTTTACATATTTTAAGAATTCATCCTTCTTGTAGTTATCATAAAAATTTATTTCGTAATCTATTGTATTTCTTCCAGTCCTATTTCTTTTGGAGATTGAAGCAACGATTCCATAAACTAACAATATTTGACTAACATCACTTGCAAGATTTTTTGAAGTAGTATAATAAGATATACTCTTATCCATTAAATAGCCATCACCACAATACAATGTACTTAAAAAAGTTCCAATTTTTTTCTTATCTAATCCAAAAATAAAGTCAGGAATCCTTTTTTGTAATTTGGTTTTACAATATTTTTTAATGAATTCATAAAGTACTTTATTGTTAAATGATAATTCTATTGATTCTCCCCATCCACTATCAGTAATTCTTCTAGAAGGTTTTTTATTTGTTAATTTTGTAATACAATCCTCAATATCTTTTAATACTTCTTCATTGCTATTGTATAATTCAATTCTATAATTTCTCACAGTAGTATTCAAAGAACCTTCCGACAAATAATAGCCCATTAGTTTTAATAATGAGTCATCAATGTCTAAAAACGATTTTCTCTTTTCACTCATACCATCATATTTTACTTCTAGTTCTGAGAAGTCATAACTTATTTTAGATTCATTCATTAATGCGAGGAATTTTTCAGCTCTAATAAAGTTTGATTTATTTTTTATACCGAAAGAATAATAATCAGAAATAGACTTACAGTTTACTAAAGCACTTGCTTTGTAATAACCAAGCTTATGAGATGCTTCTTTTATTAATTCAGGGGCATAGATTCTTAGATCAGGCAGGTATTCAAGTAGGTTTATTTTCTCTACGTTGTTATAACCACATGGAATTGTCGAGGGTATTATTATATTACTCCCGATTACTAGATCTTCTCCTTTAATCTCTTTTATATTATCTTTTTCAAGAGTAAATACTGAATGATCTCCAGTTATAGTAACTTCTCTTCCTGTTCTAGTTATTATCTTATATAATATATTACGTTTAGGATGCCTTATCCAGCCAGTAATAGGAAGCAAATCATATTTCCTTTCTTTTACGTTGTATGAAATTACTTTTAATTTTGTAACATCTTCATTCTCAATATCTTTTATTTTTATCCTCAACGGCTTGTTTTCTTTTAATACGAATATCTCTTCATCACCTCTAATTGATGCGAATGCCTGGAACAAAACAAAAGCTTCCTTTCCCCTGACTTCTCCTACAATAATATAATCAGGTCTCTGCCTAAAGCTTGCTCTTAACAAATCAAACAAGCTAACTTCACCGTATCTCTGGCCGACTAGATTTGTCAATCCAACACCAGCTCTAGCTACTGATGGCAGCCAGTTCTCATGCTCAAGCTGAAGTTCTTTAGTGTCTTCAATAGAAACTACTCTTGCCTGAGGAGGAATAAAGAATGCAATACTATTAACAAATGATGTTTTCCCGCTTCCTGTACCTCCAATGATCATCAAGCTATTCTCATACTCAATAGCCATCCACAAGTAAGCATAAATCTCGAAACTTGACGTTCCTTTCATAACAATCTGTATAGGACTCCATGGTTCTGAAGTAAACCGCCTAACTGTAAATGTCGGTCCCCTTGAAGATACATCTGTTGTGTATGTAGCATTTATACGGCTACCATCTGGAAGCGAACCATCCAATAAAGGCTCTGCATAGCTGACATATCTTCCGCATTTCTGCGCTATCTTCTCAACAAAGGCAGCCATCTTGTGAATATCAGTGTAAAGCAGAGTAGTTCTTATATTCCTGTACTTCCTATGAACGATATACACGGGAGTATTCAATCCGTTACACTCAATATCTTCTATCATCGAATCATTCATCAAAGGCTCAAGCTCGTTCATCCCTACAAAGTCTCTATAAATATAATACATTATTTTAAGAAATGAGTCTAGTGGAAGGTCAATGGAAAGCTCAGTGAGTAGAACCCTTATATTTTTTTCAAGATATATTAAAACTGTATTTTTGTCTTTTACAGTTATGAAGCTTAAATTAATTAATTCTCTCACACCGTCTTCAAGCAGGCTAAGAACTTCTTTTTCTTTATCTGACAAAATAGGCTCTTCTATGGTATAGACTAATTCGCTGTTTGCATTGTCCCATGCTATTCTTGCAAATGTATAGGGGGGTATTAAGGGGTATCTTATATTGATCGTTTTAGGATCTTTTAATTCTGGAAGGCCTGGTATTGTAGGCTGCTCTATCTGGAAAGTTGGTTTGTCTTCGCTGATGGGCTGGACAGACTTAATAGAAGGCTGTTTCTGTTTTGAGTCCTTAGATTTTTTAAGAAGTGTTATTACAACAGCTATAATTATTGATAGGGCAAAAACACTTATGCCTATTATTAAAATTAGATTATTATCTAAAGCCATTTTACCTCTTTTTTTACTAACTTAAATATTGGTTACAAGATATAAATATTTCTATATCTTGATTTTTCTGTATTATTCTTTAATTTTTTTACTTCTCAGCAAAATAGTTTTAGCGATGCAATTTATAAAATTTTTAGATTAAATTTATTTTATCTCTGATATTGAAACCTGAACTTTATTTGTTGATGGTGAAAGCCCGTCATTTCTTATACTCAGATCTGTAAGCCCAGAAATAGTATTAACCTCGCCAGAATTTAAATCCACAATGCTCTTAGCTGGATCAGGGTCGCTATACAGCAGCCACATTCTCACCTTATAGCCGTCACCTTCCTTCCAAGTTGCAATCTTGATATTGCCCTCAGAAACAGGAATAGCAGAACCTGAAGCAGAACCGGGAGGCGAACTTCCAGGCTCACTAATAGCTATCTTTGTAGAATACTCCCAAGTTATTTCTTCTTTTGAGTCATCAATCTTGAAATCTCCTTTTTTAATGTCAACATTAACTACTCTCTGGCTTCCAGGACCTCCCCTGACAACATCCCGGATATTCTTATCTATGACTTGAAACACGCCCTTGCTCTGTATAACAACATTCTTATCTCTTAGCTTGTTTATTGCAGGCAAACCAGCTGCTAACAGCAGGGATATGACAATAATACCTAAGCCAAAGTATAATACAGCACTAACCCATACGTCTGCTTTTTTTGATTTCATATTAAAAAGAAAAAAATTAAGGAAGATTTAAGACAACTTCATTGTCACAAACCTTCTTCTCATTATTGTCAAGCAGAGCTATAGGCCTGACTTCAATCTTTTTCCAAGTTCCTGCTGGAGGTCTTATTGTGTAAACTTTAGTTGCAAAAGCGCTTAAAGATGCATCAGTAGAGCCTGCTGGAAGATTGACAATTCCTCCTGGAACTAATGTTGTGTCTGTACTAAATGGCTGGCTATTTGTACCAGTAGCATCCTTGACTAAGAACAAGAAACCACCCATGCTCTTTTCATTCTTGTTAATAGCAACAATTTCATAAGCTCCTGACTGAGGAACTTTTATCCTGTATTCCACACTATAGCCTGTAGTACACAAAAGATTAAACTGAGAAGCTCTTCCTGTCTCTTCTGTTGTCTGCTTAAAGAGTTTAGTACCCCAAGTTATAACCATCGCAGCCAACACTATTGTAAATCCGATGATTAGGACTGTAGCTATCAATGGACTTATACCTTTCTTATTTCTTCTATTCATAAACTAAGCACCTCCAGTACATTCAACTTTAACACTATTGCTAGCGCATGTCTTAACATTGCTATCCTCTATTATAACAGGAATCAGCTCAACATTCAATGAAGTAGCCCCTGCAAGACTGCCCTGTAAGTTATAGCCGAGATCATCTTCACTTCCAGGCTTGATATTATGAACATCCAATGGAGTTATTCCTGAATTTGTAGTAGAATCACGCATTGCAACCCAGAATCCATCTATTTTTTTAGATCCTTGATTATTTATCCTGAGCTTCAACTCGTTATTTGCAACTTCGCAGCTAGGAACAGAAAACTGAAGTTCTGCAATATCATCAGGACCGCACTGCAACTCTCCCTTCTTAGCCTGCAAGCTTACAGTTCCTGAAAGCCATAAATACAGCAATGCACCTAAAACAACAGTAAATCCTATGAGAAGGACTGTAGCTATCAATGGGCTTATACCCTTATTATTCTTTAACCTCATTTTTAATCTAACAACTCTAAGATATATGCTTATTTAAAAATTTATCTGTTAAGTTTTATTTGTTGAAGATATAATAACTTTACATAAAATTGCTAAATATATTTCATAATAACAATTAGGAGAAAGGTTTATTATGAAGTAAAAATCAATTCTTGAGATGACAATATTATGCGGTATAGACGACGCTGGCAAAGGGCCAGTTATTGGTCCAATGATTATTGCGGGTATAACAATAGACGAGGAAGATATAAGCAAACTGAAAGCTCTTGGAGTTAAAGACTCAAAGCTGCTAACACCTATCAAAAGAGAATTGCTTTACGATAAAATTCTAAAAATTGTAAAAAATTATGAAGTAATAAAGATAATGCCAGAGGAAATAGACAGGTATGTTTTTTCTGATTCAACTAACTTAAACTGGCTTGAAGCTGATAAGATGGCACAGATAATTAATCACCTGAAACCTGACCAGGTTATTGTTGACTGTCCGAGCAATAACAAGAAAGCATTTAGTAATTACCTGGAGAGCAAACTGGAAATAAAAACTAGCTTAAGATGCGAGCATAAGGCAGACAGGGACTTTGTGGTTGTAGGTGCAAGTTCAATAATAGCAAAAGTCAACAGGGACAGAGAGGTAGAGTTAATAAAAAAGGCCATAGGATTCGACTTTAATTCTGGATATCCAAGCGACCCAAAAACTAAAAATTTTATAGTGAGCAACTGGGACAAGCATCCGGAAATATTCAGGCATTCATGGTCAACATACAGAGAACTGAGCGAGGGAAAGAAGTCAAAGAAACAGAAAAAATTAGGAGAATTTTAATTAAATGTAGATCGATAGAAAAAAAACCAAATAAATCTCCAGTGAAAGTTTTATTCATAAAAAAAATCTATATATCAAATGAGCAAAACATTTAATAATAATATATGTTAACAGTTCTTAAGGGGTGTTGGGTTTGCACTACATAGTTTGGTTTTCGGATATTAAAAAAGAGGACAATCAGCTGGTTGGCGGTAAGGGACTTAATCTCGGAATTATGTATAATCTAAAGCTGCCAGTGCCTCCTGGATTTGTTGTGACAACAGATGCATACAAGCTTTTTCTTGACAATTCTGGAATAAGAAACAAGATATTTGAAATACTTAAAGTTCTTGACCTGGAAGACACAGAAA
>CAYJAX010000046.1:0-6865 GCA_964368545.1 Candidatus Woesearchaeota archaeon
TTATTTAGGCAAGACTTGAATCTTACAAAAGGCAAGGCATGTTCTCAGGCAGCGCATGCTGCAGTAGAGGCAGTTCTAAGGAGTAATAAGGGTAAAGTAAGCGAGTGGAGAAGAGAGGGTATGATGAAAATAGTGTTAAAAGTTAAGGATTTAAAAGAACTGAACAAGCTCAATCAGATTGCCAAGGATTATGGTTTGGTTACAGCTTTAATAACAGATGCTGGAAGGACTGCTGTTGAGCCTGGAACTGTTACTTGTCTGGCTGTAGGACCCGACGATGAAGAAAAAATAGACAGCATTGTTAAAGATTTAAAGTTGTTATAGGAAAATTTTTGTCTTTAATGGACTTATTTTAGAAAAACTTATAATCCTAAATAAGCCTATCTAAAAAGCATGCTCTGGTTTGAAAGTGTATTGAATAGGATAGTGTTAAATATCAATCAAGAGGATATAGCTTTCTTCTTCGCCAGCAGCATAGAGATAAACAAAGAGAAGAGATCAAAACTAAAAGCTCAGAAGTCGCTGGAATGCTTAAGCCATCATAGATCTTTTAGTAATTGCGTGCTTGAGTTTTTCCTTAAGGGAAGAAAAGACAGTGTAAGGTGCGTGGCTATAGATGGAGTTGAGAAAAATCTTAAAGATTTGTACTACGGAAGGAAAGTAGATAAGGATTCCAGTGTTTATGAAGCTTTTTCAGCTAATAAAGTTCAGTTCAAAACTAATATAGATAAAGAGCGTGGAAGGAGGGGAGAACTTTTAAGAAAATCTAAAGCCAAGTCTTCACTTCTAATGCCTATAGCGAATTTCGGGGTATTAGCTTTGGACAGGCTGGACAGCAAGAAATTTACAGATTATGAGATAAAACTCCTGAAAAACTTCTGTGAAGAGATAATAAAGCCTTCCTTGGAATTAGCTCTGGATAATGAGAAGAACTTTAATGCAGCAATAAGGGACCAGCTTACAGGAATTTACAATCACGGCTACTTTATGCTGCAGATAGAGAGGGAATTAAGCAATGCGAAAAGAGGAAGCTATCCTGTAAGCCTGATAATGATTGATGTAGACTATTTCAAGCACTACAATGATCTGAACGGTCACTTAAAGGGGGACAAAGTACTGGCAGAAGTTGGCAGGATATTGAAGTATAACACTAGAAAGGGAGACATGGTAGCAAGATACGGCGGAGAAGAGTTTGCAGTATTATTATTTAATGCAGAACTGAAAATTGCAGAGCAAAAAGCAGACAAACTAAGAACTGCAGTTTCACAACTTAATTTCTTTAATGAGAAAATGCAGCCAAACAACGACTTAACCATAAGCCTTGGAGTTGCAAGCTTTCCATTTAATGCAGAATGCGCGAAAGACTTAATAGAGAGAGCAGACAAAGCATTATACTTGAGCAAGAAAAACGGAAAGAACAGGGTAACAGTTTATGAAAACAAAGTATAAGTAATCTCACATAAAATTCTCAATTAGTTTTGCATAGCTGCTCCAGGAATATTTTTTCTTGACGTTTTTAATGTTGGCTATAAACTCCTTCTTTTTATCTTCTTTGTAAAATCTTATTACAGCCTTCGCAAGTGATTTGCAGTCTTTTGGCTGCACTAAGAATCCTGTCTTGTCACTACCTACAACATCTGGCAGGCCTCCGACATTAGTGCATATTACAGGGATATTAAAATTGTAGGCTATCTGTAAAGGGCCTGATTGGGTTGCTGAAGTGTAAGGCAAAACTAAGACATCACTTCTGCTGAAATATTTCCCAACTTCTCTGTCTGGCACATAGCAGTCTACAATGTCCACATAATCTTTAATGCCAAGCCTTTCTATCTCGTTGATGTAATAAGATTTTCCAGTTCTGTTCCTTCCAGTAAATAATATTGTAAATAATCTTGCAAGAATATTCTTGTTCTCCCAGAATTCCCCAACTATTAAAAGCTTGATCTTTATTGCCTTAATAATTTCAGGCATTGCCCTTATCAAGTATATTAATCCCTTATATTCTCTGATGTAGCCGAAGAACAGTATAGTATTTTTAATCTTATTAAATGTTTTAGACTCAGACTTGAATTTGTCATAAATAGGGTGAAAACCCAGCGCTATGTTCTTGCTTTTAGTCAAAGACTTTATGTTTGCAAGGTCATTCCTTGAGTGCACTATGAAGTTATCAACGCTCCTGAAGAACATGTTTCTTAATATACTGTCAATGAATGTTCCCTCATGCTGCAGGACGTTATGGCATATGACTAATTTCTTAATGTTTTTAGTTTTTTTTGAGATTGTCGTGTAAGCAATGGAAGTTATGGGAGAAGCCCATGTGAATATAATAATGTCAGGACTGTATTTTTTTATAATTCTTGAAGCTTTCAGCCACGTAACTGGATTGTAGAAGTCAAGAATGAACTTGTTATCATGATTTATTTTTTCCTCGTCACTTTTACTGATAGGATCAATAGGGTATATAATTTTAGGATATTGTCTCTTCCAGCTGATTTCCTTGACCTCGTTATTTTTTCTTAATTCATTTACAAGGCTAAAATTAAAGTGCGACAAACCTCCTTTATATGGTGGTACAGGCCCTATTACAACTATTTTCTTCATAAGCAAGAATTTCTAGTAAACATTTATATACCTTGTCGTTAAGATTCATTTATGGGAGGCAGTGACTTTGCACTGAAAAGTATTGCTAAAGGAGCTAGCTTTGCTTTTGCTGGAATAATAATATCCAAACTGTTAGGGTATATTTACAGGTTGCTTGTTGCAAGGCTCGGACCTGCTGATTATGGCTTGTTATCCATATCGCTTGCGATCTTTAACTTTACAGGAATAATTGTTGCTTTGGGTTTGACGCAGGGAATACAGAGGTATGTCCCATATTACCTGGAAAGAAAAGAAGAAGGCAAGGTTAGAGGCATAGTATTTTTCAGCATGAAGACAACATTCATTCTGGGATTAACAGCAGGATTGATATTATTTTTATTGTCTCCGTGGATATCCAAATTTGTATTTCACGATGAGAGGCTTGAAGTCTTAATCAAAGTAATAGCGTTCATCATACCTTTGGATGTCTTGAGGAACATATTCCTGAATTTATGCAAGGCATATAAGTATATAATCCCAGAAGTCTACGCAAGAAATGTAGGCGAGAATTTATCTAAGATATTGTTGACAGTAGTATTTTTGTTTATAGGTTTAGGGATAGTTGGAGCTGTAGGTGCATACGCATTAGCAATATTTGTGAGTTTATTAATCTCGTATTACTATGTTAAGAAAGTGTTCAGCTTTAAGTCTGCTGTTAGGCCTGTCTATGAAAAAAAATTATGGTTTAATTATTCTATACCTTTGGTGATAAATCACTTCTTGTTGTTGATCATGCTCTGGACAGACACTTTGATGCTCGGCTTCTTTAGGACTTCAAGCGAAGTTGGAATCTATAACGCTGCTTCTCCTACAGCCCAGCTGATATACATATTTCCTGCAGCAATCCTAAGCTTGTTCCTTCCAGTGCTTTCGTCACTGTATTCCAAAAACGACACAAAGTCTTTTAATTCATGCTATTCCAGCGTTACAAAGTGGATATTCTTAATAAATTTGTACTTCTTAATATTTCTTAGCCTGTTTTCAGAGCAAGCGATAACAGCATTATTCGGAGAACAGTATGCTTCCGGAGCTTTAGTCTTAGCAATACTTGTTTTAGGATACTTCTTTTACCATTTAAGCCTTACTTCAAATAACATTTTAATGATAATAGATAGGACAAGGTTAGTCTTTCTAATCTCCCTTGTTGGTGCAGTTATAAATTTGATTTTGAATTACGCCCTGATACCAGCTTACGGTTTTTTAGGTGCTGGAATTGCTACAAGCATATCTGTGTTTGTTATGGGCATGGCTAACTTCTTATTAGTTTGGCGAATTATAAATTATAGTCCATTCAAGATCTCTTACATTAAAGCGATATTGTGCGGAGCTGTCATTGGGCTGGTAATGAATTATTTTAAAGATGTTTTAAATAATTATATATTAATGATTGTATTTGCAGTTTTATGGTTTTTAGTGTATTCACTTATGCTGCTAACTGTCAAGGTATTTGACGATGAAGACATCAAAATACTCAGGTATATAGAGAAAGGATTTGTGAACAAGATTATTAGTGTAATGAAGAAATTTATTAATTAGGTATATTGTAACCTCTCTTTGCAGAAACCTTATTTTATCAAATTCTCCTGCGCTTTATTTCAAAACTCCAGTCTGATGCCATAAATGCTGGTAAGTTTTTCGCTATTAGACAATCTATTTTTTGTAGTGTTTTATACTTTGAGTATATTGTTGATAGCTGCCAGACTCCGAGCAGGAAGTATGTGTTTCTGTGCTTTATAATATTTAAGTTGTTTTTATTCAATAAACTCTTGAAAGAGCTAATTGTGAAGAATTGCTCATGCAGCGCTCCATCATTGTGTGTATTTAGCGTGTCCATCCCGAATTTGTCAAAGCAATCTTGATTTTGATTCTTCTTTTTTATTTTCCATTTCAAGTCTCTTGCTTTCTCATATATTCCTATTTTTTTTAGTATTTTTCCCGCTATCATTTTTGGTTTCAGGCTTAGCTCTGTTGGTCCATAGCCATTTGGTATTGTTACTATCAATAATCCGTCTTCCTTCATTATCTGGTTCAGGCTCTCAACTAATTTTTCTGGATATTTGAGGTGCTCCAGAACTTCCGCACACACTATTACATCAAATTTTTCTTTTATTTTTAAGTCATGCGCATTTGCAACCATGAACTTGCAGTTTTTGAATTTGTTTCTTTTTTTGGCAAATTCTATTGACTTATTATCTATGTCTATGCCTAAAACATTATAGTTATTATGAGCGATCTGCAGCGTGATGTTACCGACTCCGCAACCAACATCAAGAATTTTTAACTTTCTTTTAGTATTATTCTTTTGAAAGTTTTCTATAGCGTTTAGGATGAAATTTAGTTTATTAACATAATGCACCATGATTTTGCTTAGTATCGAGTAATCTATTTTTGCCATTTTTCAGTCGTCTGTATATTATACGCATCTTGTTTATAATCTTTAACATTTAATAATACAAGCATTTAAATATATGTTTATTAATTTATATCTTATGGGAACAATAACCGTAAACATAAATGATAATGTAGAGAATAACTTCAGAAAAAGGGTTTATATGACATACGGAAAAAGAAAAGGAGTCCTAGGGAAGGCTTTAACAGAAGCCATGGATGAATGGGAAAGAAAAAAAGAATACTTTGATACTTGTATGAGATTACTAGAAGAAGGTGTAGACTTAGGTAAACTGAAGTACAAAACAAGAGATGAATTGCATGATAGGAATTGACACTAACATCTTAGTTTATGCTTTTGATATAGAATACAAAGAAAAAAGGGTTATATGCAAAGAAATTATTGAAAAAATCTTTGATGGTAAACAAAAAGGAGCAATAACTAACCAGATCCTAGCCGAATTTGTTAATGTAGTAACACAAAAAATAGAAAAGCCATTGCCAGAGGATGCTGCAAAAGCAATAATAGCATCTATAATATCAAGTGAGAATTGGGCAGTCTATAACTATACAGGTAAAACTATATTAAATTCTTTACCAATAAAAGGACATTTTTGGGATTTTCTTATCGCACAGACATTTAAAGAAAATAATGTAGACACAATAATTACAGAAAACACAAAAGATTTTAAAGGATTTGGAATAAAAGCCATTAATCCTATTAAAGACAGACTATAAGAGCATTAACACATCATATACTGGATAGAGATATATAAAAATTACCTAAAATATAGTGTACTTCTATACAAAGTCTAATTTCTGATGGTTTTAGAGATGCATTATTGCATAAATTATAAATTAGTCATCCGCATATTTTTCGCTGTCCCACATGTCTTTAGGATTGTCTTCTCTCCTGATCAAAAAGTTTTCCAGCACCAAATAATCTATGCCTGTACCCATCATGCACTTATACGCATCTTCAGGAGTGCAGACAATAGGTTCTCCTCTGATGTTAAATGATGTGTTTATCATTATAGGAATTCCAGAAAGCTTTCCAAATTCCTTAATTAGTTTGTAGTATACTGGATTCTGTTTTTTTCTTATAGTCTGTAATCTACCAGTACCATCCACATGCGTCACTGCAGGTATCATCTTGCGGTATTCTTTTTTTATTGGATAAACCATCAGCATGAAGTCTGCTGCTAGAGGTATTTCTCCTTCATATTCAAAGTATTTTTTAGCGTCATCTACACATACTACCGGCGCGAAAGGTCTGAAATTTTCCCTGTGCTTTACTTTCAGGTTTAGTATTTCGACCATGTTCTTGTTGGTTGCATTTGATAATATACTTCTGGCTCCTAAGGCCCTAGGTCCGAATTCCATCCTGCCGTGGAACCATCCGACTATATTATTTTCATTGATGAGCCTTGCAGTTTCTCTCACTAGTTCATCTTCGTCTTTGAACTGCTTGTAAGAAATATTGTTCTTATGCAGGAAGTTTTTTATGTATTCTATCGAGTATGATGGTCCTAGATAAGCATTGTCCATTATAAATTTTCTCTTGTTATCAAGCAGTGTGAAATAAACATAAGCTGCAGCTCCCACACTAGTGCCTCCATCGCCTGCAGCAGGCTGGATAAATATATTCTTGAACTTAGTGTTTTTTGCTATCTTTCCATTCGCAACGCTGTTCAGGGCAACACCTCCGGCCATGCACAAGTTTTCTGTCTTGTATTTTTTGTACAAATTATTCAGTATCTTGAATAAAGTATCTTCTAGGAATTTCTGAAGTGAAGCTGCAATGTTTTTATGCCTCTGTGTCATCTCTTCATTTTTA
>CAYJAX010000047.1:0-6852 GCA_964368545.1 Candidatus Woesearchaeota archaeon
ATATAAATATGAACTAATATATAAATCTTTCAGTGGTTAATTAGGTCAATATGGATGATATTATAAAAGGTTTGGAATGTGTCATTGGATTAAAACAATCTAGAATCCCTGCAGAAATAGAAGGATATTTAGCTCTGCATTTTGGCAACTCTAATAATAGAGAAGATTTTGAGTCTCTTAAAGGAAATGCAAAAAAATATTTGGACACAATTTATCCAGAAAACTTAATCATTTATTACTTGATTTATCTAAAATAGCATTCATAAGTTTTATATAAATGCTTATCATTAAATTAATTTATGTATAAAGAGGTCACAACAAGATTATTAATTCTGGCACTTATCATAATATCAGTTGCAGCATTCTCTTTCAATAGTTCTTTCACAGGAAAAAGCATAATTAATGCCCCAGACTTATCAATAGCAGAACTGGGCATAAACCTCGGAGAAAAAGAAAACTATAACAATCAATTTTTATCAAATAAAATAACAGCAGTAGTGTGCAATAACCATAACAGTCCTATAGACAGATACAAAATCAGGTTTGTGATGAACAACCGCGTCTATGACGGGGAAAAGTCAAATCTTGAGCCTAAAGAATGCACAAAAGTACACACAAGCTTCAAACCTTTTATGGAAAACATAAGATACGTTGAAGCATACATTGTTGCAGACCCATTAAACTCCATAATAGAGGCAAATGAAAACAATAACAGATTCTATAAAGTACTAAACCTGTCCCTCTACAGCCCGAATCTTAAAATTACAGACTTAAAGCTGATTGATTATGGAAGCTTTGAAGAAGACAAATTATTAGTAAGAATATGCAACACAAACAAAAAAATCCCGATAAAAAGAAGATTTGATGTAGTTATATCATTAGACGGCGTGCAGAGACAGTTCCCTTATTCAGGAAACATAAACCCTAACAGCTGTGCAGTCACTTACAGCTCATCCCTAAGCTATTTTGGCCTAACTAAAAAGAAGGAAGTAAATGTAAAGGCAGTTGTAGACTATGCAAACAACGTTGTAGAGTCTGATGAAGGCGATAACTTTATCTACAGAACATTCACTTTCAGATAATCTTACTTTATTACTCCATTAATTGCTGCAATTGCAACCTCTACCTGGCTATCATCAGGCTCCTTTGTCGTTATCTTCTGTATCAGCAGCCCTGGAAATACCAGAATTTTTAATAAACTAAATTTAGCGCCCAGCCTAAGCAATTCATAACTCAAGCTCGCAATAACAGGCAATAAAACTATCCTTAAACCGAGCTTTGTAAAGAAATCATAGTCTTTAGGAATGAACATGTAAACTACAATGCTTAACAGCAAAACTAAAAAGATAAATGTAGTGCCGCATCTTTTATGAAGTGTTGAAAACTTCTGCACATTATTTACTGTTAATTTTTTATTGTGCTCATAACATGCAACTGCCTTGTGCTCTGCTCCATGATACTGAAAAACCCTTTTTACATCATTATTGAAAGATATTACATAAACATATCCTACAAACAAAAAAATCTTCACTGTCCCGTCTATGAGATTAAAATACAAATTATTTATAGTGTAATATTTATTTAACAAACTAGCTGTTAGTAAAGGAATAAACTTGAACAATAATAAAGCAAACAATAGTGCTATAATCATACTCCCAACTATTCCAGCTGTGCTTATTTTTTCTTTTTTTTCTAGCTGCATATTACCTGAATAGTTTAAAGCTTTTATTCCAGTATACAATATGATAAAAAGATTAACAATCCCCCTAATAAAAGGCACATAATTTTCCTTTAATCCCAGCTCTTCTTTTTTTACGTGAATCTTATTGTTTTTTCTTCTGACTGCTATTGCCACTTTATTTCTGTACTTCATAAGAACACCCTCGATAAGTGCCTGCCCTCCAACGTAATGTCTTTCTCTCATTTTCTACCAGCTCAAATTTTTAGTGAACAAAACCCAGTTTGAATGCCACTTGTGCAACAAACTAACACTTTTTCCAACAACATAATTATTCTTCTTTATTATATTATCCAAAAACTCCTCCACGCTATCAGCATAAGAGCAAGTCAGAGTATTCCCCAAAAACTTCAACATATGCGCGTCGCTTCCCCCTGTTGCTGCCTTATTAGATTCATGCGCCCACTCTATAGCCCTAGCATTCAATATATGGGGATACATTATCGAATTAATTACCTCTATGCCGTCTATTTTCTTCACAAGCCACGGATTTTTAAGGTAGTACCTGTATGTATTTTTCGGCCCTATAGAAAATGGGTGCGGAAGTATTACCAGGCTTGAATATTCCCTTGACTTCTCTATTAGCTCTTCAGTGTCCCACTTCAGCCTTCTCCAGTTGAATCCTTTATTTTTAAGGTGGTAATCTTTAATATACCTTTTATAGTAATCTTCCGTATCCTTATAATTATAAAAAAAAACTAAAAAATCCATTGACTGCCTTGATGTCACCTCTATTCCTCCTATTCCTACTTTTTCTTTACAAGCCTTCATGCTTGAGGCTATTTCGTTATGGTCTGTAATGCTTATTTTTATACCGAGCTTTTTTGCTTTTCTTATAAGCTCCTCAGCAGAATCCCTCCCATCTGAGATATTTGTGTGACAGTGCATGTCAACTTTCATCATGTTCTTTATCTCTGCAACTTTGTATGGATCATCTATTATTATTTTTACCATGATAATGTATTAAACATCAGCAATATAAATGCTTTGAAAAATGCACAGATAATTTTATCAACTCGACATTATTTATTAAATGAAATGTTAAGCAGGATTATTAAAAATTTAAACAAAAACTATGTTCTGGTTACAGCACTTTTCATTATTCTTGTGATAGTAGGTTTTTTGTATCCTTCACGTATTGGCATAGAGCACGAAATAAAATTTATCTGCGCAAAATTTATAGAACAAGGAATAATATATAATGGCCAGCCACATTGCATTGATGGTCCTATATTTTCTCTTTTTACTTTATTAATTAAAAAATTAACTAACAATCCGGATAGAATTCTAGGCTATATATATGACATGTTATCTTTTATACTTTTATTCATTGTAATCCTTAAAATATACAGGGAAGAAACTTCTGCATCACCATGGCATTTACTCATTTTGTATTCTTTTCTTATAGTAATCCCGTCAGTATTCATGCAAGGCTCTTCTTCTGTATTAGCAACTCTATTCTTTATCAGTGGGTTTTATATCCTATTTTATACTAGATATAAATATAGTCCCCTATTTTCAGCTGTATTCTTCAGTTTGGCCCTGCTTACAAAAACAAATACTTTAGTTCCAATAGCATTATCCTTCGCAGTGTACTCAGTGCATAATTTCAAGGATAAAAAAAACCAGTTAATTGCTGGAGCTATTACATTTGCATTAATAATTGCTGTCTTTGAACTTATCTTCCCCAACATGATTAATTATACAATATTAACTATGCTAAAGGGCGTTCCTTTCAGCCTTTCTGGCACACTAAACATGACTACAAATTATATGTTCCCAAACATAGGATACTACAAATATTATTCTGCATTTCCTTATTTTCCTGCAGCAGCAGTATATACTTTAGCACTCCTCGTCTTGATAGCTTTTTGCTTTTTCCTTAACGATAAAAGAAAGCCCTTGAATATTCTTACCTTTGCCACAATGCTGATCCTATTCATTGGAACGCTAAAGAACAATTCAGTCATACTATGGTGGGGTTTTCTCTACCACTTCTTTCCAGCAACAGCTCTGGGGATCATACTAATTATAAAGACTAGCAAAAATATAAATAATTCATTTTTTAAGAAGAGCATACTTTTAATTCTTCTTATATTGCTAATATTTTCATCCGTTAAGTATGCCCCTTCAGAAATAGCATTTAACAATTTAAAATATACAGTAGAAAAACCTTTTGAGTTTCTAAACTTAAAGCCTAATCTTTACATCTTGGCTGATGAAGTTGGACCTGAAATAATTAATTACTTCCCACCAAGCACAGTATTCAATATATTTCCTGAATCTGAAAGATCTGGCATTTACACTATTGACAGAGACAAGGCCTTAATACTAAAAAATTCCGGATTATTGTCTGGAGAATGGAGCAATGACTTGACTAATAAGTCATTCCAACTAAGAACGAAAAATTTGGTTGGTATTACCAGAAGTGTCATAGATAAAAAGTATGATATGATAATCATCGGCCCTTCAGCTACTGATAGCTATCTTTTCCAACTGTTATTAATAATGGGAGAAGGTTACGATGCTAATCAGACAAACTTTAACATTAAAGAAGTTTATTCCTGCAGTGCTGGCATCGGGGTTCTTTCTAATCCATGTCTTGGATGTAATAAATTTTCCAAAGTTATATTTAAAGATTGGGGTGAATGCGTTAAAGTGAGAGAAGATATTAAGAATTATTATGAGAACAAATTTGATGAAATATGCAGTGTTGATGGTGTAGCAGCCAATGCAATATTTGATGGCAGCGAATTCTTCTTAAATCCTCTTAATAAAAGTGTATGCCAAACAAAAAAAACAATGCTCTTATTTCCAAGATTCTCAAGGTCGTGGCCAATCCTTTACAGAAAGACTGATTTACTGGCATTAATAATGCTGTCAGCACTTGCTGTTTTTTATAGTTATATTACTAGCAAAAAATATAAGCGTGAAGTAATAAACAATCAATAATGAAGACGAATATTGTAGTAACCGGCTCAACAGGATTCATAGGAAAGAACTTGCTTGAAAAATTGGCAGAGCGAAGCAAATACTGCAACATTACCTGCATAATCCGTGAGACAAGTAAAACTAAATATCTTAAAAAATATCCTGTTAAAATAGCTCTTTGGAAAGACTCACCAAAATTTATCAGAAATGCTGACTACATTCTGCACCTTGCTGCCGAAATCATTCATAAAGATAAGACGAAGTATAAAAATAATATTGATATGATGTCATTCCTGCTTTCAAAAGTTAAAAATAATAGATTAAAGAAACTTGTTTTTGTCAGTACTTATCTTGCTGGCATTGACGGCTCTGATTACGGAGCAAGCAAGAAATTTGCTGAAGACATACTAATACGCAGCAATCAAGACTACATTATTTTGCGCCCTAGTGTTGTTTATGGTCAGCACGACACCAACAACATCTCTGCATTACACAATCTTATCAAAAAAAGTCCTGTAATCCCCTTGTTTAACAGTAAAGCATCAGTGCAACCTGTATTTGTAGATGACTTAGTGAAAGTCTTGTTAATGTGCATAGACAAAAAAATTAGAAACGGTATATATTACGTTGCTGGCAGCGAGATGATAGACTTTAAACTGTTAATTAATAAACTCTGCAGCATAGAAAAAAAGAAAAGATTGATAATTCCCATCCCATCATGGCTGTCTTATCTTCTTGTCTACATTTACGAGAAAATTTCAGCCAACCCGAAATTTACTTCAGAACAACTAAGATATTGGGGTAAAACTAGTTTCATTCCATATGACAATGTAAAAGATGTTTTTGGCGTTGAATTAACAAGTTTAGATAAAGGGTTAGTTCAAACATTCAGCCTTTGATAATAATCTTCATAAATATCAAAGCATTGAAGAACATATTACCATTAATCATATTTTTTATAATGTAATTTGGAGCGTAGTAGTACTCCTTGAATGCCCTGTTTGTTCTTGCCTGCAGATATTCAGGTGTCAGTTCTTTTGATATCTGCATCTGCGCATTGTAGCTTCCCAACAAGTCATAGCTCTCGCTTTTTATCCATCTATTTTTTTTCGCCATATTATAGAGTTGTGTTCCCGGGAATGGAGTAGCTACTTTATAGTCTATCTGGCTTGACAAAAGTTCTCTGCTGAACTTTATACTTTCTTCTATTGTCTCGATAGTTGAACCTGGCAAGCCAACTATTATGAAAGTCGATGTCCTTATTCCCTTATTCTCGCAGTAGTTCACGCTATCTTTTATCTTCTCAAGATTTACTGGCTGCCTGTTTATCAGCTTTAATATATCTGGATGTATATCCTCGACTCCGAAACTTATTGATCTGCAACCTGCCTCGTGCAGCTTGTCTATTAGTTCATGAGTTAACAATTCCGGCCTTGTCTCGAAAACAAATTCTATCTTAATGTTATTCTTTATTATTAAGTCGCACATCTCTTCTATTCTTTTGAAATTCAAAGTAAATAATGGATCCCTAAAGTAAAAACCCCGAACATTATACTTTTTTACACCGTTTTCTATCTCCTTGTATATATTCTGTGCGCTTCTTGCTCTCCATTTCTTTCCTTGGCTCACAGGATAGGGACAATAACCGCAACCGTACGGGCATCCTCTTGATGACAATATGCTAACTATAGGCGATACATGCAGCATCGGATAATATCTATAATTTTTGTAAGGAAACAAATCCCATTTAGGAAAAGGCAGCTCTTCAAGTTCTTCTTTCTCAACCAATGCCTTCTGCGATGCAGTTACTAAGCTGCCATTCTCCTGATAAATAATACCATTTATACTATCCAACTTTTTTCCTTCACATATATTGACTATGCTTTCTTCAACATCTCCAACTATTCCTATATCAAAGTAAGGCAATAACTCATTAGGCACTTGCGCTATCATATCACCTACTGCAATAATTTTTGTATTTGGCACTATCCTCTTCATTTCTGAAGCAACAACATCCCTCTCAAACATGAAACCGCTTGATGACACTGCTAATAGAATATAATCTGGTGAAAATTTTTTAATATCTGGAATTATTTCATTAAGTTTTTTCTGCTCGCATGCAGCATCTATCACCATTAAATCGAAACCTTTTTCATGCAACAAGCTAGCGCCGTACACTAGCT
>CAYJAX010000048.1:0-6755 GCA_964368545.1 Candidatus Woesearchaeota archaeon
GTAATACCTTCAATTAAATATTTGCCCGAACACTGTGCAAGCACTCTAACGGTAACTGAATATGTGGATTTTCCTAACGAAAATGATTCTAATGTAACTAAGGAATATAGACCAACGAAATTAATTCCGCAAGAGTTAGAACTAAACAGAGAGTTTGGGTGGATTGTTGGAGCTTATTTGGCAGAAGGAAATTGTTCTGGTGGACAATTTTGTTTATCTAATCTGGATGATAATTACATTAATAATGCTAAAAAATTCATTGCTAAATTAGGTTTAGGTTACACCGAAGATAAACACCATAGAGGATTTTCAGATTCTAGGGATTTCATAGTAAATTCTTCATTATTAGCAAGATTTTTTAGGAATACGTGCGGAGGTAATTCCTACAATAAAAAAGTTCCACAATTTGCTTATAGTGCAAAAGAAGAATTTGTTTTAGGATTATTAAAAGGATATTTTGATGGTGATGGAAATTTTACAGTAGATAGAAAAATGATAAGGGCATCATCAAACTCTGAGGAACTGATAGACGGAGTAAAACTTTTATTAACAAGACTTAGGATTTTTGCTTCAAAATCAAGGGACCATAAACAACACTATTTAATGATTCCATATAAATATGCATCAATCTATTCAGATAAAATAGGATCAGATATAGAATACAAGAGAAATAATTTGAAGAAGTTATTTGAAGCTGCGAGAAGAAATATGTTAAGTAATTATAGAGATTATATAGATATGACTTATAATTTTGGAGATATATTAAAAAACTTATCAAAGAAATTAGGATTGCCTACAAGAGATGTAAATAGTGCGACAGTAAGGCAAAGAATTGGAAAAACAGCATTACTCAGACACAGAAATAGATTTAGTAATGCTGCTGAAAGCAAAAACATAGACATTTCTGAAGAATTAAAGTTAATAGACCAAATTCTAAACTCTGATGTTGTATGGGATAAAATAGAAAAGATTGAATACGTAGGCTCAACAAGAGAATATGTATATGATTTTTCAGTTCCAGACTTAGAAACATTCACTACATTTGATGGGATAATAACACATAATACACTCAATGTCTTCCATTTTGCAGGGGTTTCAGAGATGCAGGTAACAGTGGGGCTGCCTAGACTTATAGAAATATTTGACGCTAGAAAAAGGCCTAGCACACCAAGGATGGAGTTAAGACTGAAAAATAAATATTCCAAGACAAGCGAGGCTGTAAGAGAGATAGCGATGAAATTTAAGGAAACTAAACTTGGCGACATAACACAGGATATATCAATAAATGTGGCTAGAGCAAACATCGAGATAGTATTAGACAGGAAAAAGATGAGAGGGCTCGATATAAAGCCTAAATATATATATGAAAAAATTGTCAGCTCAATGAAAGGATTAGATGTTAAAGAAGGAGATGAGAGCCTGATACTTAAGCCGAAAAATAAGGAAACCACACTCTCAGAAATTTACATGCTTAAAGAAAAAGTAAAGAACATACATGTAAGAGGACTTGAGGGAGTAACACATGTCTTGCCAATCAAGGAAGAAGACAAGTATGTTATACACTGCGCAGGATCAAACCTGAAATCAGTTCTAGAAATAGAAGAAGCGGAGACAACTACTGCAATGACTAATGACATATTCGAAATAGGACAGGTACTCGGAATAGAAGCTGCCAGAGAAGCTATAATAAGAGAGGCAGTAAAAGTCCTAAAAGACCAGGGCATAAGCGTCGATGTAAGGCACATAATGCTGCTTGCAGATATAATGACAAGAACTGGAGAAATAAAAGGAATAACAAGAACAGGAATAACTGGAGAAAAGGAGAGCGTAATAGCAAGAGCAACTTTCGAGACGCCGATAAAACACCTGATAAATGCAAGCTTAATAGGCGAGAAAGATGAGCTTAATAGCGTAGTTGAAAACGCAATACTTAACCAGCCTGTTCCTCTCGGTACTGGATTACCTGGACTTGTTGCCAAGATGGGCAATGAAGAGAAAAATGAATGACCTTAAAGAAGAACTGAAAAAGAAAAAGCCTTTTTATGGCAGCAGGGTTGCAATAAAGAGAATAATAAGCAATAAAACAAAAAAGGTTTATCTAAGTTCTAACTGCGCCGATAAAGATAGGATCATTAGCTTGGCAAGGCTGAATAAAGTAGAAGTAATTGAACTTAAGGAAACAAACAAGGATTTATCAAACATTTGCAAGAAACCATTTTTTATAGGTGCAGTGAGCTTTGAGTGAACGATTATGTTTAATTATAATGAACTTAATGATTATATGCAAAAAATAAAATGCAGATATAGATATAATAATTTATAGCAGCAATATGAAACTAACAGTCGATAGCATAAACAACATAAATGTATTTGAGAGCTTGACAGGAGCAAGAGTAAAAGATTGTATATCAGACAATGGGGAGCTTGTGTTTCTAGTAGAGGAAGGAAATGTTAAGCAGGCAATAGGGACCGGCAATTCAAATATTATCAGGTTGAAAAGACTGCTTAAAAAAGAGATAAAAGTTATAGGATTTTCCGATGATGTCAAGAAGTTTGTCAGAAATTTGATATATCCTGTCAGGGCTGATGATATGGGCATTGAAGATGGGACACTTACTTTGTTCTTTAACGATAACATTTCAAAGGGAAAAGTTTTTGGGAGAGGAAGAGAAAACCTGAAAAAAATAAATGACATTGTAAAGAAATATTTCGATGTTGAAGTAGAGGTTGCTTAGAATCTGGGATTATGTAAACAGCCATTTATAACATAAAATATTATATTAACGATCAATTTCTGAATATGCAACAGAAAAAAACAAGAGTAATGTTTATAAAATGGGTGCTAATCCTAGGAAGCATGGCAAATGGCTTGATGGCAGGGAAGAAGCTGAAAAATGACAGGAAAAAAGCTAGATGGCACAATAAATGGTATACTAAAAGAGCATTAAGACTGAAGGAAAAAGCTGACCCTCTAAGAGGATCGCATCAGGCAAAAGGAATAGTACTTGAAAAAAGACAGATAGAAGCAAAACAGCCAAATTCAGCTTTAAGAAAATGTGCTGTAGTACAACTGCTTAAAAACGGAAAGCAAGTAACAGCATTCATGCCCGGAGACAATGCCCAAAAATTCATAAACGAGCATGATGAAGTCATAATAGAGTGCATTGGTGGTAAGATGGGGAGAGCTAAAGGAGACATTCCATGCGTAAGATGGCAGGTTATAAAAGTAAATGACCAAAGTTTAGATGCTTTGCTTAAAGGCAGGATAGAAAAAGGAAGAAGATAAGTTCATTAATTGTAACTAAACCTAGAAAACAGAAAAATTTATAATTATAATACAATATGATTTTATACATATGAAAGCGAGATACTTAATCACAATTCTTGCACTATTAAGCATTGTACTTTACGCTTGCAGCAGCGATAAGACAGGAGCTGCAGTCATAGAAGAAAACAAAACAGCTGAAAAAATAAATACAAAACAAGTAGAGTGCGATGACAACAACAAGTGCACAAAAGACTCTTATGATCAGGTTAATGATAAGTGTATAAACGAGCCATTAAAAGACTGCTGCGGAAACAAGATATGCGAAAACAATGAAGGATGCAACACAATAACATACAATACAAAGTGCAAGGAAGACTGCGGGTTGAGCTGTGGTGCTAATATTGTATTCGGCGACGGAGTATGTGCTGATGACAAATGCGTTAAGGACATAAACGGAGACTTTACTTTAAGCGCCGATTCAAGAATTAAATTCAGTTTGCACAACAACGGAGAGAAGAGCACAGATGTCTCATCAACCTTGGAATGCAAAAGACAAGTAGGGGGAAGCTACAACGGCTACTTCAATGACAATAAAGGCTATATAACAATAAGTCCCGGACAAACAGGACATTATTATGTAGAAATAAAGAGAGTTGAGGGCTTTAGCATGGAATGTGAAATGACTCTCTCCGGAGGAAACTTTGTCAACTTTGGAAGTTTCAGAGTAAAAGGATGAGTTATTATTAACGAATTGCGTGAATTATTAAGAACTAAAAAAATAATTACGAGATTAAACTATCTATTTCTTTAATCTATCCTTCAAGAAAGCAACGAATTCCCTTGTTTTTTCTAAATATTCGTACAAGTCCTTTACTTTAACATCCAAAGGTTTTGCAGACTTTATTTTCATAGTAACATTTTTTCTGAACTCCTCAACAGCAGTATAATCTGTTTTTTCAATTTTTTTTAGCATGTTATATAAGACCATATACTTTCTTACAGGACTGCCGATAATGCCCTTTACAGCCACAGCTCTTTCTTTAGCAGTTGCCGGGACATCAGATGTCTTTCTAGCTTTCCTTAAGCCCTCAAGATACTCCTGTATAGCCATCTCAAAAGCACTGACCATTCTCTTAACAGCATTCTTCATAACATCACAAGTTCTTGTATACTTCAAAGTAACATAGATTAAGTGATCTGCTCTCTTAATTTCCTCTTCAGGACTTATAATCTCTTCTTCCATCATTTTAGTCTCTTTAAAACCTCCAGAAACTTTCTTAAGTTAGAAGTGTGTTCCTTTAATAATTCTATATCAACAGTTCTTATGTCTGCAAATCCTTCTGAACATATTACTAATTTATCTCTTCTATAAAATTCTGTAGGACTATCTCTATGATGCTTAGACAGAAAATCCAGTTCCCTGATAGAGTTTAAAGTTTTAATGCCGATATTTGCATTCTTAGCCAAATCTTTTTCGATAATACTAAGTCTCGAATTGAAATCTTCAGGTATAACACTTATTCTTTTGTATAATCTTTCATAACGTAATAATGCTTCCATACACTTTGCTCCTGCTAAATATAAATTCTGAACTATAGCTAAAAGAAGTCTCTTGTCTTTTAGCAGAGGATAACTTACATATGCCAAATGGTCTGCTGTCCTGAAAGCATTAATTGCCTCATTTAAAGATATCTTGAAATTATCCATATTACTTCATCAACCTTTTCTGCTTTTTAGTTCCAGTATAGCTTTTGCCAGGTCGCCACCATTATTTTCCAAAGCACCTCTAGCTTCCTCTTTAGTCACACCTCCCTGTTCTGCAACAGTATTAACATCATCTTCAGTAATATTTAGTTCTTCCTCTATTTTTCCTGTTATTTGCAGGCTTTCACTGCCCATCATATTTACTTGAATAATATCCGGATCCCTAATAACCAAGTTCCTGTCTTTAGTCCTTATTACAACCTCATAAGCCTCTATTTTCTGTTGCTTAACTCCAAGCTTCTTCATCGCTTGCTCCAACTGCTTTTGATTAACTCCCGGTATCATATCAGATGCAGAATTGGGATATGAAAGCTTATATAAAAAGGTTCTCTGTTAGCTACATTGTCGTATCTACGAGCTTAAATTAAGTAAAAATATTATTCTCTTTTATCTGACATTTAGTAAAACTTAAATCTAACATTAACATTTTTATTTTGTGAGCAACATAGATAAGGTAATAAAACTGATGAAGAAAGACTGCGAAAAATACAGCAGCCCGATAGTTACAGAGATTTCAGACATAACTAAAAGTCCATTCAAGGTTTTAGTTTCTTGCATACTAAGCTTGAGGACAAAAGATAAAGTAACAGCACTTGCGTCAAAAAGATTATTAGAAAGAGCAGACACTCCAGAAAAAATATTAAAGTTAAGCACTAAAGAAATTGAAAAACTAATCTACCCTGTCGGGTTTTACAGAAGAAAAGCTAAAAATTTGAAAGAAATAAGCAAGGATTTAATCTATAAATACGGCAGTATAGTCCCTGACAGAGAAGATGAATTATTAAAACTAAAAGGCGTTGGAAGAAAGACTATGGGCATAGTAATGTGCTACGGCTATGGGAAGAATAATTATATACCTGTTGACAGTCATGTTCATCAAGTTGCTAACAGGCTTGGTTGGGTAAAAACAAGAAATCCTGAAGATACAGAGATAGGTCTCATGAAAAAAATTCCTAAAAGTTACTGGCACGATCTGAATGACTTATTTGTCAAATTTGGGCAGAATGTTTGCGTGCCAGTCTCACCCTTTTGCTCAAAGTGCGTTGTTAATAAATACTGCAGGAAATGCGGAGTCAAGAGACACAGATAATCAAATTCAGTGCAAGCTTGCAATGACCATTAAACCTTTGCCTAAGTTAAGCTCTTTATAGTACAAGCTGCTCCTATTTAAAAAATCGAAGAACTCCCCTAAAAGTTCCCCATGGGAAATAGTGTTATCAACAAAGATTAACCCGTTATTTTTTAATAATTTCAAACTCAATTCTAAATATTTCTTGTATTCAGATTTTCTTGCATCAATTAAAATAACATCAAACTTTTCCTTAAGAATCTTCAAAGTTTCAACAGCGTCACCTGAGATAATCTCAACGTTCTTACAGCCTGATTTTTTTATATTCTCCCTAGCAATATCAACTGCTTCTGGATTAACTTCTAAAGACATAACCTTTCCAGAATATAGCGAAAGCCATAAAGCAGAATATCCATTAAAAGTACCAATCTCCAATACTTTCCCAGGTTTTAGTGCCCTGCAAATAACAGAAACGAACTCTATTGAGTCTCTTGAAATATTCATCTCAAACCTGCTATTTTCCAAATCATTTATGACTTTGAATATATCGTCCATAACATAGGTAGATAAACAAAAAGTTTATAATAATTCTCCAATTACCAGTATCTCCGAATGGACTTTATTTTGGGATTCAGCAGTTGCTGAATCTTAGGC
>CAYJAX010000049.1:0-6627 GCA_964368545.1 Candidatus Woesearchaeota archaeon
ACGTGACTGGAGTTCAGACGTGTGCTCTTCCGATCTGTTGTCCAGGTTAGGTGCACAATCTTGGAAGGCAGAGACTCTAAAAGGATTTTGCGCAGAAACATTAAAGGACCTGCAAGGGTTGGAGATATAATTATGCTTAGAGAAACTGAGATCGAGGCTAGGAAGCTCACTCAAGGCAGGAAATAAAGATGGTCAAGTGCAGTTTCTGTGGTTCTAATGTGGAGAGAGGCACAGGCAAGATGTTTGTTAAGAATGATGGGAATGTTTTTTATTACTGTTATTCTAAGTGTGAAAAGAATCACCTGAATCTTGGCAGAATCCCTAGATATGTAAAGTGGACTCAAGAGAGCAGAAGGATTAGGAATAAACTGTAATTAATATAAATAGAATTATATTAGCAAAAATATGATTGAGAGGACTTTAGTATTATTAAAGACTGATGCAGTGAGCAGGTCTTTGATTGGCACAATTATAACTAGGTTTGAGAATGCAGGGTTAAAGATTGTCGGCATGAAGATGGTTTGGTGCGATAAAGACCGTGCTTTGATGCATTATACTGAAGACATAACAAAGAGGCTAGGAGAATATGTCAGGAACAAGTTGATTAAATCACTGACATCTGGTCCTGTTGTTGCTGTCTGTTTTGAAGGTATAGAAGCTGTTGAGGTTGTTAGAAAAATTGTTGGTTCTACTGAACCTAAGACTGCTGCTCCAGGCACTATAAGAGGGGACTTTGCTCACATGTCATATGTTAGGGCTGATAAGAAAGATGTAGCTTTACCTAACTTAATTCATGCTTCAAGTAATAAGGAAGAAGCTAATTCAGAGATCTCCATTTGGTTCTCTGACTCTGAACTTCATTCCTATCGCATTGCACACGAAGATATTGTTTTTTAGTATTCTACACTATCGTCATAGAATCCCTGTAGTACTGCCCACTGTTCAACATCTATGCCGTCGTTATCAAATTCTTCGTCCCACCATGCTCTTATGTGTTCTCTTCTTTCGCTCATTTTCCTATTCGAAAATCCTATTCTCATATTCCCACCCCCCAGAGCTTTTAGTAAAGCTTGCACATTATAAATAATTATTCCATATAAAGTATATAGTATATATTCAAAGATTATTCAATAGATAAAAAGAATTAGCTTCAGAGAACTAAGTTAAATTTTTAGATAATAAAATCGTAACAACTTGAAGATTTGTAGTCTATTTCAGGAAGTTTCAGTTCAAGATTTTATATGTCAAGAATAAAAAGCTTTTTAAAAATACTATCTTTCGATTTAATATGCTAAGGCAAGTTATAGTAACAATATTGGGTAATGTTGATTCTGGAAAGAGCAGAATAATTGACTGTATAAAAAAAACATCTATTGTTGAGTCTGAGCCAGGAAAGATTACTCAGTCTATTAGGGCTTATTCTATTTATTTGGATAACATTAAAGACTTATGTAAGGAATTGATAGACTTTAAGAAGATTAAAGTTCCTGGATTATTATTTATAGACACTCCAGGCCATGCTGCTTTTTCTAATTTAAGAAAGAGAGGAGGTGCTTTGGCAGATATTGCTATACTTGTTATTGACATTAATGAGGGTGTAAAGCAGCAGACAATAGAAAGCTTGGAGATTCTTAGGGCTAACAAAACTCCGTTTGTCATAGCACTTAACAAGATAGACTTAATCAACGGATGGCGTTCTGATTTTAATAAAATTTTAATAAACAACATTAAATCTCAGGCAGATTCTGTTAGGAAAGCTTTGGACGATAGGTTATATAACTTAGTTGCTAAGCTTCATGCTCTTGGTTTTAATTGTGAAAGGTTTGACAGGGTTGAAGATTTCACAAAAATTGTTGCTATGATCCCGACCTCGGCAAAGACAGGAGAGGGTTTGCCTGAACTTTTAGTTACTATGGTTGGCCTTGCACAGAGATTTTTAGAGTCCAGCTTGTCATTCAATGATAATGCTCCAGGAGAAGGTACAATACTTGAAGTCTACGAAGAGAAAGGGCTTGGCAAATGCATAGACATGATTTTATATTCTGGAAAATTAAAAGTCAATGACACTTTAGTAATAGGTACTATCAAGGATCCTTTTGTTACTAAAGTTAAAGCTATTTTTTGTGATGTGAACAACCAGAATAAGAGTACTAAACAAGTTAGCGCAGCTTTAGGAGTTAAAATTGTTCTTAATGATTCAGAAAACATTATTCCGGGAATGCCTGTAAGAGTTGCCAATAATAATTTAGAGAAGATAAAGTCTGAGATTAAGTCCCAGGTTGAAGAGACTGCTTTTGAGAGTGATAATGAAGGGATAATAGTTAAGGCAGATTCTTTAGGCAGCCTGGAAGCAGTTATATCTTTGCTGAGAGAGAGAAATATTAAGATAAGAAAGACTTCTATAGGTAACATAAACAAAAAAGATATTGCAGAAGCTGATTCCAACAAAAATCATTTGTATAAAGTCATCCTCGGTTTTAATGTCGGGTCTTTGCAAACTGACAAGGTTAAAGTTTTTACAAATAATGTTATCTATGCTTTAATTGAGAGTTTTGAGAAATGGTTCAATTCTGCCAGGAAAGAGGAGGAATCTGAAAAGCTGTCAAGTCTTGTAAAGCCGTGCAAGATAAAGGTTCTTGAAGGTTATATTTTCAGGAAGTCTAATCCTGCGGTTGTTGGAGTTGATGTGCTTGCAGGAACTTTGAAAGCTGGCAGTCCTTTAATGAAGGAGTCTTTTGTTGACAATGCCAAGAGTATTCAGCATGAAGGCAAGAACATTCAAGAAGCTGCTAAAGGCCAGTCTGTTGCTCTGGCTATGCAGAAAGTAACTGTTGGGAGGCAGGTCAGAGAGGGAGACATTTTGTATTCTGATGTTCCGGAAGAGCACTTTAAAGCTTACAAGAAATTAAAAAACTTTTTAAATAGTGATGAAATCCAGATTCTAAAAGAGGGGGCTGATATTAAAAGAAAATCAAACCCTACTTGGGGAGTTTAACAAGAATGGCAGAACTAAAAGTTGTTATTGGCGATCCTAAAACAGGTAAGTCTTACCAGAAGGTTTTGGAAGATAATTCTTTCACTAACAAGAAAGTCGGAGACAGTATTAATGGCAGCGACATCGGGCTTGCTGGTTTCGAGTTGAAGATTACTGGAGGTTCAGACAAGTCAGGCTGTCCTATTAGGTTCGACATGCCTGGTTTTGGAAAGAAAAAAGCATTGTTAAATTCCGGTCCTTGCATAAAAAATAAGATTAAAGGTTTAAGAATTAGGAAGACTGTGGTTGGAAATGTGATTAATTCTGATATTGTTCAGCTCAATACTATAGTGACAGGCTATGGCTCAAAGTCTTTGGAAGAGTTATTTCCTAAGAAAGAAGATGCTAAAGAAAACCCTGCATAAATAAACACTATTTTATTCACACTAAACTGTTGGAATAGAGAATTTTGCAAATTTATCTTTAATCCATTTTAAGATTTTATCAAGAATTTCTCTTCTAACAAAATTTTGTTTAATTGAAATACCATATTTCTGTCTAATTACTATTTTCCTTAAGACTGTCTTTGTCTAGCATACTCATTACTAATTAGCACTTATATCTAAATCTTCTCATTAATAATGAGTATAGTAAAATCATCCTAACTTTTCTAAGATTTGCATATTGCCAATCTTTTCCGTTACAGACAATATATCTTTATAATATGATTTATGTAAACTTATTTTTTGCTCATTTAATCTCAATAATGGCTTACCATGACTATTGCCCTGTTTATTTCATCTTGGGTCAGTTTCTTAGAGAACATATTATTAAACAAGGTTTTTACTCTTTTGTCTTTGTACTTTTCTCCTATAAGTGCTGCACCTAACTTCTTGTACTCTACTATCACATCATTTTTAGGTTTGAAGTGTGCTAACGGCTTGCTGAGGTATAATGCTTTTAACAGCTCTTCATCGTCTTTTAGTATTGATACTACTGGAACTTTCGTTGCGTCCTGTATGTCTTCCATTTTTAATTCGTACTTCTTGCCTTTTACTTTGTTCATTATTATCCCGGCTATGTAAGTTCGTTTCTGCCTTGCGGTTTTTACAGCATTAAGTGTGCTGGCCAGTGTTACATAATCTGGCGTTGTTATAACAAATAACTCATCTGCTGCCATTATTGCTGCCAGCATCTCATCATTCAAGCTTGGAGATGAATCTATTAGTATTAAGTCGTAGAATGGTCTTAGGGAGGATATATAATTCTTAAATTTATTGTAGTCTACTTTTCTTGAATATACTGATGCAGGTAATAAGTGCAATCCTGAACTATGTTCGTATATTGCTTTGTGCAGCTTTGCTTTTCCTTCCAAGACATCATGTAGTGTGTGTCCCATTTTGCTGAATCCAAAATGCAAAGCCAAGTTTGGTCCTGAGAAATTGCCGTCTACTATCAGCACTCTTTTCTTAAAGTCTCTTGCTAGTATTATTCCAAGGTTTGCTACTGTCGTTGTCTTCCCGACGCCACCTTTTATTGATATGAATCCTACAACTTTTGCTCTTTTCAAGGATCATCCCTCTTATTTTAATACTAAACTCTCTTCTTTGTATTTATATACCTTACTCAAATTTAAAAAAATATTAAAATTAAAAAAATCTCTTTATACACACAGATTTTTATCTGCTTTGTTGTGCATTACTACTTTCTCTTCTTCAGCATGTAGTAGACCACTCCGACTACAACTACTAGCACTAATAATACTATCACGAAAGGTAGTATGCTTGTTTTCTCTTTTTCTCCTTCCTCTGTCTCATCAGTCGGAGTCTCCTCTTCCAATGATGGCTGTGCTTCTTCTGATTTAGTCTTTGTAGCTATTGCAAACAAACTGAATCCTGCAGACTCTGCCTTAAAGTAATTGTAAGCTCCTTCCGTCTTCACATAGCTTGTAGGCAATGTTTCCCAGCCACTTCCTGTGTACCTTAATAGTTGTACATCTTCTTTTACAACATTATTCTGGGTCATCCATGTGTCTTCCACTGTGAATGTTATGTCTGCTTTAGTTACTTGTGCATCTCCGAAGTTATTCTTGTTTACTTCAAAGTATTTGTAAACGCTTACTTCCGGCTGTGGTGTTCCTGTTGTTGGTTGTCCTAGTGATCTAACAACTAGTTTTGCACTGCTTAAAACCTTGTCTGGTGTGAATAATATTTCGTTTACTCCTATTTCATTATTGTTCACTACATACTTGACTTCCTGGTTTGGTGTTGCTGTACTTAGTGTTACTGAAGCACTTGCACCTCCGCCACCGCCTCCGCCACCACCTGCTGCTGACTCGCCGCTTGTACTTACAGTCACATCTAATGTTTTAGTAGCTGTATTTCCTGCAAAGTCTGCAAATGTGCATGTCACTGTCTGCGTACCAGCAGAATTGAATGTGTAGTCTGATTTGCATATTGTTGCACCTGTGCACTTCTTCACTACTGCACTTTCCCCTGTAACATCTATTTTTACAAAGTCTGAGTTTGCTTCGCTTGTTGTACACTCAAGGCTTGAAGTTGCACCTTGTCTCAGTGTTGCTCCTAACGAAGATTTTGCAACTAGACCTCCTGGTGCTGTGCTGTCAACTTTTAGTGTTCTATTATAAGCGCTGAAGTTCAAGTGATGTACTCTGTCATAGCAAGCTACTGCCCAAGTATATCCTGTGTAATTGTCTGGCATGTCTACTGATGTTATGTTTGTCTCGCTGGCATTTCCTTTCAGTGTTCCATCATTAGCATCTCTTCCAAACGCTGTTCCATTTCCTGTAACTGCGACTGTTAAGTTTGTCTTAAATCCTCCTACGCTGCTAAAGTCTCCCATCAAGCTGCAGTTCTTTAGGAAGTTATCTTCTGGTACGTACTTGAAGTCCATATAACGCTTGTTGGTCCAAGTATCATTACCTGGAGTTGTGAGATTTACTCTCGGATGTGCTGTATCAAGTGTTAATCTAACTACTGTAGAATTTATTCCTGCACTTGTCATGTAGCTTGCTGTAGTGTTGACTGTTATGTTTATTACTATGTTTCCGGGAGTTTCTGTTCTTCTGTTTAATCCTATTATAGTATCATTAGATACGTTTCCTGCATGCACTACCATCCAGAATGCTGACACGTTTGTTGGCATCCAGTGCTCACCAATGCCATTTAGCAAGTTTCCAGAACTGCTTCCGCTCATGTTACCTGCTTTGCAGAAGTAATCTACTCCTCCCACCGCATTTGTACCAAATAATCTGCTAGTAAAATTGCTGCATGTCCAGCTAGTATAATTTCCCGGACCCTTAGTAACGTTATATACTGCGCTTCCATTTGTGGTTCCACCTGATTGCTCGCTTGCATGTGAATAATTTAGTGTTAAGTTACCACCTTGTATAGAAACGTTTACGCTTGTTATATTAAAATCAGCTGTTGCATTAAACCACAATGTAAAATTAAATACCTCTGTAGCATCATCACCTATTACTTTGTCATTGTCTGTTGTGTTTATTCCTATTGGAGTTCCTGGCGCACAAGGAGCTGATCCGCTGCAGCTTGGTGCTGTTCCATCAAAGAATTGCGCTGAAACTAAATTTAGTCCTAAGACAAAAATAATTAATAATAATAGTATAGATAAAG
>CAYJAX010000050.1:0-6600 GCA_964368545.1 Candidatus Woesearchaeota archaeon
CATTAGAAGAAGCCATGAATGCAGGAGCAAAAGGCGTGGAACTTGTAATCTCTGGCAGAGGAATTCCAGGAGAAAGAGCAAAAAGCTGGAGGTTTTCTGCAGGCTACTTAAAAAAATCAGGAGACATATCAGAAAATTACATGGACAGAGCAACAGAAGCATGCAATATAAGATCTGGTACTGTAGGAATAAAAGTTAGCATACTCCATCCAGAAGTTGTACTTCCAGATACAGTGAGGATCAAGACAGAGGAAATCAACAAAGAAAAAATAACTGAAATCAAGGAGGATAAAGATGGCAGCACTAAAGAAGAAAGACCTGAAAAACATGAGCAGTAAAGAAATGAATGAAAGACTTCTTGAAGCAAAGAAAGAACTAATGAAACTAATATCCCAAGTAAGAAGAGGGACACCAGCAGAAAATCCTGGAAAAATAAGGTCCATGAAAAGGATTATTGCAAGAATACTAACATTTCAAAATCAACGCGGAGGAGTAAAATAGCATAATGGAAATATGCAGTATATGCGGCCTACCTAAAGACCTGTGCGTTTGCGAAACACTTGCCAGGGAGGAACAGACAATAACCATAACAGTAAGCAAGAGAAGATTTGGAAAGCTAGCAACATCAATAAAAGGACTGAATGAAAAAGAAATAGACCTAAAAGACCTTACTAAAAAACTAAAATCAAAACTAGCCTGTGGCGGAACAATGAAGAACGGATTAATAGAACTTCAAGGGAATCATGTTGAAAAGATAAAAGTAGAGATGATAAAGTTAGGATTCAAGCCTGAATCAATAGTAGTCAAGGAGGAAATGTAAATGAATGCCAGAGATACAGGAATAGATATAAAGACGCCTGGCAAGAGCTGCAATGACAAACATTGTGCCTTCCACGGAGAATTACCAATAAGAGGAAGGACATTAGTCGGAATAATAACCAAAATTAACCTTCAGAAAACTGCAGTAGTTGAATTGTCCAGACTGTTTTATCTGCAGAAATATCAGAGATACGAGAAAAGAAAGAGCAGGCTGCATGTACACAGCACTCCTTGCATAGACGTCAAGAAAGGAGATACAGTGAGAATAGCTGAAAGCAGGCCAATAAGCAAAACCAAGAACTTTGTCATAGTGGAGAAAATAGAATGAAAGCACTAAAAGCAGGAATAACAAAAGGAATACAGAAAGGAAGCTTCCTCGTGGTCTGCGATAATTCAGGAGCGAAAATTCTGTGGGTAATCTCATTCAGAGGAGAAAAAACAGTCAAAGGCAGAAAACCAAGCGGCGGAGTAGGAGACTTCATAACAGCATCTGTAAAAACAGGCCTTCCAGACATGAGAAAAAAAGTTGTCAATGCAGTAATAGTAAGGCAAAGAAAAGAGTATAGAAGAAGCGACGGCATGAGAGTGAAGTTTGAGGATAATGCAGCAGTTGTCTTAAAGGATGAGAAGGGAAATCCAAAAGGAACAATAATAAAAGGACCAATCGCGAGGGAGGTAGCTATCAGGTGGCCAGCAGTGGCGAAAATAGCTAAGATAAGCGTATGAAAACCAAGTGGAACAAAAGCTGGAAGTCAAGCAAGCAGCCAAGAAAACAAAGAAAATATAATTACAACGCACCACTCCACATAGCCAGAAAAATGATGTCTGTAAGATTATCAAAAGACCTCAAGACAAAATACAATAAAAGAAACATACCTGTAAGAAGAAATGACAAAGTAAAAGTTATTAAGGGCCAGTTCAAAGGGAAAACAGGCGTTGTTAGTGAAGTTGATATAAAGCACAGAAAAGTCTATGTAGACGGAGCGCACACCTTAAAGAGAGATGGCAATAAGCTTCCCTATGGGATATATCCTTCCAATTTAATGATAGTTGAGCTCAATATGGAAGACAAATTAAGAAAAGAGGTTTTGGAGAGAAAGTAAGAACATGGGACAAAACCACATTTCAGCATTAGCTGCACCGAAAACTTGGAAGTTGAACAGAAAGAAGAACAAGTGGGCAGTCAGAACAAATCCAGGACCACACCCACTAAAAAAAAGCCTGCCATTAACAATAGCCATAAAAGATTTATTAGGATATGCAGAAACTGCCAAAGAAGTAAATAAGATACTAAATGACCAACAGGTAAGAATAGACAAGAAAGTAAGAAGAGAATATAATTATGGCATCGGTCTAATGGATGTAATAGACATAGATAAGTTAAATGAGAGCTATAGAGTTTTATATAACCAAGATGGCACTCTCGGATTGTTCAAAATAAAAAGCAATGACAGTAACTTAAAGATACTCAAAGTTATAAAAAAGACAATGCTGAAAAAAGGAAGGCTGCAATTAACGTTCCACGATGGAAGAAACTGCATCCAGAAAGATACGAAACTCATGGTCGGAGACGGTATAGTATTTGATATAGACAAGAAAAACATATTGAAGGAGCTAAAACTTGAAAGAAATTCCTTAGTGCTGCTGACAGGCGGAAAGCATATAGGAAAGACAGCAGTAGTTAAAGAAATAATAAAAGCCAAAAACTTGGAAAAGGCAAAAGTAGTGATAACAGTTGATGGGAGCGATTATATAACTTTAATGGACTATGCTTTTACACTCGGCAAAAACAAACCAGAAGTAAACCTCGGAGAAAATAATGAATAAAATGAAAGATATAATGGTGGAAAAGGTAACACTAAATATAGGAATAGGAGCACCTGGAGATAAGCTAAACAACGCCATGAAGCTATTGAGCACAATATCTGGTTTGAAGCCAGCACAAACAAGCAGCAACAAGAGAATACCAACATGGGGAGTGAGGCCGAAACTTCCAATAGCATGCATGGTCACAGTAAGAGGAAAAAAAGGAGAGGAGCTGCTCAGAAGACTGCTAACTGCAATAGATAATAAATTACACGTAAGAAAAATAGACAAATTCGGGAACTTCTCTTTCGGCATACACGAATACATAGACATTCCAGGAGTAAAATATGACCCAGTTGTGGGAGTAATAGGCCTAGAAACTGCAACGACATTGATTAGGAAGGGATATAGAATACAAAACAGAAAAATACAGAAAAGAAAAGTTCCATTAAGACACAAAATAAAGAAAGAAGAAACAATAGAATTCCTAAAAAATAAATTCTCAGTCAAAATTGAGGAGGAAGAATGACAACAAGCGACTACAAAAAAGCTTTTGCCCAGCTTGAAGTGAAACCTGCAAAACTGAATAAGTACATAAAGCACAATACTCCGAAGCAGAGAAAAACAGGCATAGGATCTAGAAAATGCAGAATCTGCGGCAGATACGGCGCCCATATAAGGAGTTATGGTATTCACCTATGCAGGACTTGTTTTAGAGAGGAGGCTAAACTTATAGGTTTCAAAAAGTTTAACTGAAAAATGAGCATGAATGACCCATTATCCAACGTACTTTCGAGCATACAAAATGCAGAAGCAAAAGGAAAGAAAGAATGCACAGTAAAGCCATATTCCAAACTAATAATGTCAGTATCGAATCTCCTGAAAAATAACAGTTACATAAATGATGCAATACTAATAAGCAATGCAAAAGGCGGAATCATATCTGTAAAACTAAATGGAAATATAAACAAGTGCGGAGTAATAAAACCAAGATTCTCTTTGACTAAAAATAATTACGAAAAATTTGAGAAAATATACCTGCCTGCCAAAGGAATGGGATTTTTAATAGTTACAACATCAAAAGGGATAATGACACACAGAGAAGCCCTAGAAAAGCAAGTCGGAGGAAGACTCCTAGCGTATTGTTACTGAAAATGACAAGAAAGTACATAGTAGAAATAGAAATACCATCAGAAGTAGAAGCATCTGCAGATGGAAATTCTTTAGTTGTGAAAGGGCAGAAAGGTACGATAAAAAGAAAAATATTAAACCCGAGACTGAACCTAAAAATAGAAAATAAAAAAATAACAATCCACATCAAAGAAGAATTAAAAGAGACAATGAACGACAAGAGAAACATATACACCTACAATTCTCACATAAAAAACATGATTAAAGGCGTCATGAACGGATTTACATCAAAACTCAAAATATGCTCAGGACATTTTCCCATTACTGTCACAGCAGACGGAAACAAACTTCTTGTAAAAAACTTCCTGGGAGAAAAAGTCCCAAGAATTGTAACACTAAAACAAGGAGCAAAAGTTAATGTTCAGGGCGATATAATAGAAGTCAGCGGGATAGACAAGGAAACAGTAGGCCAGGTAGCTGCAGACATAGAACAAATTACCAGAATAACAAAAAGAGACAGAAGAATATTCCAAGACGGCTGCTATATAATCGAGAAGCCTGGAGATGCATAAATGGAAGAGTTAGTAACATTAAGAAACAAGATGAAGGCGAAAAAGCCAGAATTTGAGATGCAGACAGTAAACGTTTATCCACAGAACAAAGGCAAATGGAGAAAGCCTAGAGGAATGCACAGCAAGATGAGACGAGCATTCAGAGGAAATCCTGCAATGCCTTCAATAGGATACGGGAGCCCAAAAAGTGCCAGGCATCTTACCAGAGACGGCTCTAAGTTTAACATAATATCTTCAACAAGACAGGCAGAAGAGATGCAAAAAGGAGATGCTGTTTTAATATCAGGCAACTTAGGAATGAGAAAGAAAGCAGAAGTAGTAAAGATATTAGCTGGAAAAGACATAAGAATCCTGAACTTGAAAATTGGAAGTAACGCTTTCTTAGACAGTGTAAAAAGTAAAATGGAGTCTAGAAGGGCTAGTTCAGCAGGCAAAAAAAACAAGAGGGAGAAAAAAGAAGAAACCAAGGAAGTAAAGAAAGATGAACCTAAGACACAAAGCTGAAATGGCATCAAGAGTGCTTAAAGTGGGAAGAAAAAGAGTATGGCTGAATCCTAAAAGTTTGGCAGACTTTAAGCAGGCAATGACAAGAGATGACATAAAAAAACTTGCATCTGAAGGAAGCATTCTAGTAAAGCAGAAGAGAGGGATTTCTAGAGGAAGGAATAGATATATACAGGCGCAGAAGAAAAAAGGAAGAAGGCAAGGCCATGGGTCAAGAAAAGGAGCTAAGACGGCAAGGATGGGAAAGAAAATATTATGGATTATGAAAATAAGATCGCAAAGAAAATTAATATCAGACTATGCCTCTAAAAACATAATAAGCAGAGAAACATATTCCGATCTCAGAAGGAAAGCAAAGGGAGGATTTTTCAGGAGCGTTAGGCATATAAATTTATACCTCACAGAACGTGAATTATGGAATAAGAAAAAATGAAACTTAACAAGGCTTACACACTAAAATACAGAAGAAGAAGAGAAGGCAGAACAGACTATAAAGCAAGGCTCGAACTATTAAAATCTAAAAAATTAAGAGTAGTTGTCAGAAGAAACCTGAATAATATTTTCGTACACCTAGTAGAATATGATATAAAAGGAGACAGGACAATAGTTTCTGGCAGTAGCAGAGAACTAATAAAGTATGAATGGAAAGCACACAGAGGAAACACACCAACTGCTTACCTAACGGGCTTGCTGTGCGGCATGAAAGCCAAAAAAGCGGGTTTTACCGAGGGGATATTAGACTTGGGACTGTACAGGGCAATCAAAGGATCAAGCATATTTGCTGCAGTAAAAGGAATAAGAGATGCAGAATTCAATATAGGATGCAATGAAGAATATTTCCCAAACAACGACAGAATAGAAGGAAAGCATGCAAAGACCAATGTAAAAAACTTTAAGGAAGTGAAGGAAAAAATAATTGCAAAATGGCAGTAGCGAAAACAACAGAACAGGTAATAAATGAATGGGTTCCTAGAACAGAGATAGGAAGGAAAGTAAAGGCAGGTGAAATTACAGATTTAGCGACAATACTTGATAAAGGAATAAGATTACTAGAACCAGAAATAGCAGATAAGCTAGTGCGAAATCTGGCTGTAGAACTAGTTGAAGTTGGCCAAAGCAAAGGAAAATTCGGAGGAGGAAAAGAGAGCATATGGAAGCAGACACAGAAAAAAACTTCCGAGGGCAACACAACAAAATTCTCAGCATTTGCTGTAGTAGGCAATAATGACGGTTATGTTGGAATAGGATTCGGCAGTGCCAAAGAAACTCTGCCTGCCAGAGAAAAAGCAATAAGAAATGCCAAGCTAAATATTTTAAAAATAAGAAGAGGATGTGGGTCATGGGACTGCGATTGCAGAACACCACATTCCATAGCATGTACTGCAGAAGGCAGAAGCGGCAGTGTTCATGTAAGACTAATGCCGGCACCAAGAGGAACAGGACTCAAAGCTGAAAGAAAGTGTAGCATAATGCTTAGACTGGCAGGAATAAAGGATGTTTACACATGGACAAGAGGACAGACAGCAACAAAACTAAACTTACTCAAAGCTTGTTACTATGCATTAAGAAATTCGTCAACAGTTAAAGTCCAAGAAAATTTTGTAAAAGAGTGCGGAATGAAAGAAGGGAGCATTGAAGCATAAAATGAAGCTGGCAGTAATACAGGTAAGAGGCTTTATCGGAGTAAGCAAGAAACACAAAGACGGAATGACAATATTAGGCCTAAGAAGAAAGAACAGCTGTGTGTTAATAGACAACAATGCAAATA
>CAYJAX010000051.1:0-694 GCA_964368545.1 Candidatus Woesearchaeota archaeon
CTTTTGGCATTGAGATTTTAGAAGCAATCCCTTTTGGCAAGGCAATAATATCAACTATGACAGAGGGAGGGAAATTCTTAGTTGAGGACGGTAAAAACGGCTTTTTGTTCAATTTCGGCAACCTAACTGAATTGGAAGAAAAGCTTAATTTAGTTATTAACAATAGAAAATTGCGAGATAAAATACGCATTAATAATATTAAGAAATCTAAAGAATTCCTGTGGGAAAATATAGTCAATGAACTGGAAAGGAGTTATGCAGAATTAAAATGAAGATAGTAATGATTACTCCATATTTTTATCCTGCCGAAGGCGGCTTGGAAAGACATGTTCTTTATACAGCTCAAGAACTAGTTAAGAAAGGACATACAGTTGAGATATTCACGTCAGATAGAAATAGAAAAAATAGAATAAAACTTAAAGAAGAGTTGTATAAAGGAATTAAAATAAGAAGGTTCAGCACATGGTTCAAACTCGGCGAGTTTGCAGCTTTCTTTCCTGCAGTATTAAATGCAATAAAGAGAGTTTTACGAACTTGTCAAGAGTATAAAGTTGAATCAAGCATCTGCGGACAAGCAGGAAGCAAAAAAACAATGGTTAAATTTTTATTGGAAAATAATATAGGCAGCATCTCTGTAAATGCTGATGCAGCCCATGATATATCAAAATACATTGCAGAATTAGAAAAAGAAGGC
>CAYJAX010000051.1:704-6569 GCA_964368545.1 Candidatus Woesearchaeota archaeon
GCACCCACATAATCTTGGAATATTCTTCACTTCCAAAACCTGTTTACTTACTCCGCACTGGCCCAACTATCCCAGAGGTTTCAGAAATCAAATTATAGACTTAAGCGCACATTTATTCGATATAATTCTAGGAAGATTTTTTCTTAGACAGTTTGATAGAATATTTGCGGTTAGCAATATGGAAGAAAACTGGCTTGTCAAGAAATTTAATTTAAATAGAGAAAAAATTGTTCTAATACCAAATGGCATTCCTAAAGAATACTTGAAGAGAAGAAACAAGACATTATTCAGGAAAAAGTACGATATTAAGAAAAATGAATTGATGGTAATGAGTCTGAGCAGAATACACAAAAGCAAAGGCTTGGATTTAGTTGTTAGAATTGCAGGACATTTTCCAAGAGTTAAATTCGTCATAGCCGGAGTTGATGGAGGATACTTAGACGAACTCAAAAGTTTAAAACAAAAATTAGATTGCAGCAATGTAATATTTATAGGTGCTATTTCAGAAAAATTAAAACTTGAAACTTTCAGTTCTGCAGATATTTTCCTTTTCCCAAGCCATTATGAAGGTTTTGGCATTGTAGTCCTTGAGTCATTTTCCCAAAAGACTCCTGTTCTAAGCTCAAATGCCGGCGCTCTTCCTTGGGTAGTCGGAAATGCAGGTTTGGTCTTTAGAGATAACGACATAGAAGACTTAAAAAATAAATTGGACTTGTTAGTCTACAATAAAAAATTAAGAAGTAAATATTCAAAGCTCGGTTACGAGAGAGCAAAACAATTTCTCTGGGAAGAAATAACTGATAAACTAGAAGAACAATATTCTAAACTACAAAATAAAAGAACTTAATAGAATGAATAGATTGAATTAGTTAGTTCTCTGCCTGAAAGACATTATCTTAAAATAAGTGTGAAGGGGATAACTCCCAATAAAGATTTTAACTATGTTGTTGATAATTAAAAATAAAAACTATAAAAAAATCTTAAGAAGTTCGGAAGTAGATAAAACTTTAACAAAATCTTGTTTCTTAATACCTTTATCATTAGACCATATTGAACATTGCAGTTTTAATGCTAGAGCAAAATATTCAATATCGTTTGAATCATGAGATATATTTTTTGCTTTTGAAATAAATCCTTTAAACTCAGAAAATGGAATGAATTTAATATTAGAAGAAACCAAAGTTAATATAACTTCTAAATCATTTTCAGATAGTCCAGACTTTTGCAGTATCTCGCCTTCGTGTTTTTTAATTTCTTCTAATATAAACTCTGGGGCATACAATCTTAAATTCTCAGAAAAAAACAACTCGCAAGTCTTGCCAGTAGGAGAGATTAATACAGATATAATAACATTAGCATCAACAACTAACTCCATTCAGTATTTACCAGGGTTTTCTTTTATAAACCTTTCATGTAATGATTTGTTTATCTTTTTACCTAGTTCCAAAGCGTCTTTTTCAGTTAATTTAGATTTAGATGATATTAATTTTAATAGTTTTAATTGTGATACTCTTCCTTTAATTGCCTCCCTAGCAACTGCAGACCAATTAATATCTGCAAATTCATCCATCTCCTTTTTTAACTCTTCTGGTACTGATAATGTTATTGTTGGCATGTTTCCCTCCAGTATATTTAATTTATTTAATATAGTTAAAACACTTAATATATTTAAGACTTTCGGTGAGTAGAAAATGAACAGCTTAAAACCAATAATTCCAGGGAAGCTTGTATCAGAAGAGCAGGCTCTGAAAGATCCAAAAAAACTTGAAGGCTTAAAACTGAATATTATAGCTTTATTAGTATTTCACCGATAATTTATTTGTGATCTATCGATGAAAGTAGATCCATTATCAATGCTTTTCCTTTTTTGGGAGTATAACAGAGGCTTCGTTTGTTATTAATATATAAGCCATACTTATCTAAATGTTTTCTTAATTCTCTTTGAACATTGTTCATCTCTAAGAGGAAGGATAAAACCCATATTGACCTAATTATGTAACCACTAATAAAAAAATAACAGATTGTAAAATATATAAATAAGTGTTTAAGAATAATTATAAAGGTAGAAAATTTCGAACAAATAAGCGAGGAATTAAAAAACAATATAGTAAATTGAATAATAATTAGAGGATATCTAAAGGCATTCTAAAATCTATCAATAAAAAGCTTTTTAAATACATTAATTCTTTAATAAATTATAATGGCAAAAATGGGGGTTTTATCAGGTGCTTTTTTATTGGCACTAATTATATTATCAATATTAGCCATAAGTTCTCTATCATATAAATCCAGCGAAGAATCATTGTTTTCTCTTCTTACTGGCGAGATCACACTAAATGCAAGGCAAGGACAGACTAATGTTGTTATCGCCAATGATAGACTGCTTGTAGAATTAGGAAATGTCAAGAAAACGGTGAATATAGGAAAAATAACAGACAAAACTGTTTCCATATCTTTCGAGAACAAAAATTATATCCTAAAAAAAGGCAGCAATATTATTACAGACCCTTCAGGCTCGAATGCCATAAAAATTAATGTTGTAAAAATTGATAATGGAAAAGCCACACTCTCATTAACCCCAGAAATTAATGCAGGCAGGACGAAACCTGTCCCAATAAAGCCAACTACTAAAAAAAGGTCTATTCTCTCTGATATATTTGACAGATTTGGAATAGGCAAAGGATTTACGATCAGCGAGGAACCAGAACTCGGAGGGGAAATTGACAGACCAGACTATCCAGTATATGAACTGGACAGGAAGAAAAATCCAAAACTTTTTGTCTCTAAAGAAGAACAAGCTGTAACAGACTTTTTCTACAACATGAGAAGCACAAAAAGAAAAGGCTTCCTATCTTCTTCTGAGTATGGCCTTCTTCTAACTTTGCAGGCTTGCAATAACAGAAGACTTGATTATGATCTTGGAGAAAGCGACCTTGATTGCGGAGGTCCTTGCCTTCCCTGCGGCGAACACAAACTTTGCGATGATCATAGAGATTGCAGAAGCAATGCCTGCCAGTCACACAGATGCGTTCCTGAAGGACTGCCTATCTGCGTAGAAGACGGTTCAGGAATTGTAATCAGCAATGAATTCTTCCCCCGAGTGTGCAGAGATGAAAACACAATTCTAATACCAAGATGCATAGGACCTGACATAAAGACCTTTGTTGAAAATGAGAGGATATGCCCCGAAGGCACCAGGTGCAGTAACGGCGACTGTGTTGCAATACCTTCTGGATCTGTGTACTGCTTTGACAGCGACCCTGAAAATGATCTATATATTTTAGGGCAGGCAAGACTATCAAATTCAGACGAGTACTCAAGAGACAGATGCTTAAATGACTTAGAAATTACTCAAGTAACTTGTTCAGGAAATGTTGTAGATTACTCTCCTGTTCAGGCCTGTCCTGATAATAAAGTGTGCAGCAGCGGAGTATGCATAAGCAGAGATTATTGTACAGAACCAAATCCCCAAGAAAGCTTTCCAGATGCTACAGTATTTGAGTCAGAATCATCTGCTGGTTTTAGGAGGCATATAGACGAGTGCGCAACTGAAGCAAGAGTCAGACATATTATCTGCGATGGAACTTTTCCAGCTGTTTCAGAAACTGACTGTCCTGAAAACACTTTATGTAATAATGGAATTTGCGGAGATGTTGGCCATCCTTGCCTTAGGTTTGAAAATTATGCTGTTGATTCCTCAGGAGAAACCTATTATGATAGGTGCGGATCGCAGCGGGAGAGTCCAAGATTAAAATATATTGCAACATGTTTAGTGGATGATATAGTCGGGTATTCACTTGAACTATGCAATTCTGATGAAGTATGCATGTGGGGCAGATGTGTTAAAACCTCCTGCACTGATAGTGATGGAGAAAATATTTATAATTTTGGAAATACCAGAGGAAATTTAGTATTTGAAGATCATGAAGAAGAATTTTTGTGGTATGATACGTGTATAATACAAATATATCCGGATGAACCTGTTCCTTTAACAGATACAGTTTATGAACAAGTTTGCGATAATAATCATCGTCCCCTAGCTACTTATAATCCTTGTCCTGAAACTCATCATTGTTTTTATGGGCGCTGTATAGAAGGACAAAGACAGTTTAGCTGCACTGATAGCGATGGAATGAACATATTTTCACAAGGTTATGTTCAAACCGAGAGAGAATCTTATAGTCCTCTTGCTATCCTTCATTTTGATTCGTGTCAATCTGACAGAATTGTGAGAGAATATGTGTGCCGTGATAATGGGTATTATAGCTATTCTAATAATCCCTGTCCTGAAGATTTCCCTTGGTGTGATTATGGAGCGTGTAGCAAAGGAATAGATACAGACCCAACCGGTGACATTTTTACCAGAGGGGAAGTTACTGATATTAACGGCATAGAGCATCCTGACTTCTGCAGAGGTGATAAAGTTGTAGATTTAACTTATGATAAAGAAACAGGACAGATAATAGAAGAAGAAAAAACATGCCCAGAAAATTTTGCTTGTCTTGTTTCAAATCCAGGAGTTTGCAGCCCGATTATAGTCTCCCACCCGAATTCTTAGGGGTTTAATCATAATCCAATAATATATTTGTAACTTCTCAAGTTTTATAAAGTATTATTTACTTGCAAAATCTTAATGATATCAATAATAATAACAGCATATAAAGAACATAACACTATAGCTAAAGCAATAGAATCTTTCTTAAGCCAGAAAATAAACCAAAATCATGAGATAGTAGTTGTAGCTCCAGACAAAGAGACTATAAATGCTGCTAAGAAATATAAAAATATAAAAATAATCAAAGATGAAAACAAGGGCAAACCTTCAGCACTAAATATGGCTTTTTCCAGATGCAAAAAATCAGATATTTTAGTATTAACTGATGGGGATGTATATGTCTCGGATAGTTCTGTCAATAAATTAGTAAAATGCTTCAATGACAAAAGTGTTGGTGCAGCTACTGGAAGGCCAGTATCTCTAAATCCTAAAAACAATATTTATGGTTACTGGAGCCACTTGCTAACAGATGTTGGCGCACATGAAACAAGGCTTAAACTTTCCAAAAAAAACAAATTTATTACTTGTTCGGGCTATCTCATGGCAATAAAAAATAACATAATTGAAAAAATACCTGACAATGCCCTAAGCGATGATGCAGTCATATCAAATTTAATTTATTCCAAAGGCTACAGAATAGCATACTCCCCAGAATCTATAGTCTATGTCAAATATCCAGATAACTTCAAGGACTGGATTAAGCAGAAAAGAAGAAGCACAGGGGGCTATCTCCAAATTAAAAAGTTTGCCTACAGGAGAGACAGCATGAGAAGTTTTACAAAAGAAAGCCTCGGAATATTAAGAGTGTTTTCTTATCCTAAAAATTTCAAAGAAATATTATGGACTTTATTGCTAATTATTGCAAGACTCTATTTATGGTTTGTAATATTTGTAAACTTAAAAATCTTTAGAAAAAATTTCTTTAATGATGACGGATGGGAGAGAATTGAAAGTACGAAACATTTAGAGTGAATAGTTTTATTAATACTAAATAATCTAATTTCCCGTGAATAAAGAAAAAATAAAAATATGGATTAAAGACAAGCATAATCTCATATTTTTATTTATAATAATATTAGGATTTTGGATAAGACTTCATTACAACAGCATAAATTCTGCAGTCTGGTGGGATGAAGCTAGTTATTTAGCCACAGCAAAGCACTGGTTCTTCAATGTTCCCTACCAACCCAACCCGCAGCAAGCAATACTCTTTCCCCTACTCATAGGAATGCTGCTAAAAATTGGGTTATCAGAAAATATTATAAAACTCCTTACAGTCCTGGTTCCGTCGTTAGGTGCAGCAATAATAA
>CAYJAX010000052.1:0-6500 GCA_964368545.1 Candidatus Woesearchaeota archaeon
TTCAGATAAGGGAGTGAAAACAGATAGCGTGTTTTTGCCTTTCCATTCTTTATTTCTAAGAACTTCTGGTGTTAGATTCTCTATTAGGTTTATTTCTAGTTTTTCTTTAACTATCTCTTTTCCCAGATTATTTAGGTGTACTAATAAGTCTTTATATTCATCTAACCTTACTATGCCTCTTTTTCTTAAATCTTCTATTACGCTTTTTTGCCTGTTGTCGAAAATATTCAGCTTTGCTCCGTCTTTAATTTTTATCATTAAGTCTTCTTCTGTAAATCCGTTCTGCAATATGTTAATTCCTTTATCTGTGATTTTTATTTTTAGTTTTTTGTCCTTTATTGTTTCTATGAAATCTAGTTTTCTGAGAATTCCTATGCATACGTTTACTTCCTCATTACTCAATCTTGCCTTATTTTTTATATCATCCAGGTTCAAGATATTGTTTTTTACTGTTCCTAGAAACCTTTTTTCTGGCAGCCCATCTTTTAAATAGCTGTTTCCTGTATTTGTCAGCTTAACTACTTTTTCTATGATTTGTTCTGTCTTTAAAGCACCTTTCGTTTCCAGCCATTGCAGTGCCCTTGATGCCTCTGCTTCCTGCATTTCAGAATTCTTAAGTATGTCTGATAGGATGTTATAATTCTTTAATAAAGGTATTATTTTTCTTTCCAGTGGATGCAGCTGCCTTACCACCTTTTTTATTTCTTGCATTAAATATTCTTAAATATGCTTGGTTTATATAGATTATTATTGCCCATTACTTTTATGTGTAGCTAAATGCATCATCAAAACTCTTTCAGTGCCTTCATCAAGGGGTACTATTTCTAGTTTTCTATCCAATTTTGAGATTTCCCTAATGGGGCCGCCATTTGTTGATATATAACTATCTCTTGACAGCCTACCGAAATATGCCCCCATTTCTGGTAATCCTTCAAATAAGACTAAATCTATTGAACGTGCATCATTAAATGATTCTATTCCAAAACGATTTCTATCATTCCTACCTAAAACTTCAAAATAATATATGTGATTCGTCATTTTCTTTATTTACCCCATGAATATTCCAGCATATCTTTTAATGCGCTTGCAAAGAATTGTGTTGACGCCCATATGCCGACATCACTGCTCTCATTTATTTTGCTGTCATTGCTTACCATGAACACTACTTCTTTGTTGTCAACTATTACAAATCTTGCATTTAAGTTTAAGCTTTTTATTTCTACAAACTCGCTTAGTTCTTTTGCTGCCTCTTTTGCTTTTTCTGTTAGCAATGGTGCTGCCATCCTGATATTCACCCTGCTATTCTTTAGCCTTCTGAATGTGCTTTTCATATAGTCTAGTTTTCTTATAAGCCCTTCATCTGTAGTTACGATTACTACCTCTTTTTCTGCATTTGCCATCAGATTCAGTATATGCTCGTATATGTTTTCCCTTCCTTTAAAGCTTCCAGCCACTGAGCTAGGATCTACGCTTTCTATTCCTTGCTTGAACAGCAATAGCAACTCTTTGAACACATCTGTCTTTTGCGCCTCTTCAAGCATCTTTATTTCTCTTTCTGCTCTTTCTTGCAGCCCTTTTTTTACCCTCTTTATTATTTCTTGAGGCTGCACTGCAAGGTATTTTATAGGCCTTCCCAGCTTCATTATTATGAATCCTTTCTTTTCCAGGCTTTCTAGGATGTCATAGCTTCTGCTCCTAGGTACATTACTTATGTCTGACAGCTCTCCAGCTGTTGCAGCTCCCTTGCTCAATAAAGCAGTCCATATCTTAACCTCGTAAATATTGAGATTAAATGTAGATCTCATCTTTTTAAGCAGGTCTTCCCTAACTAACATCTTGTCTTCCATTTTTATGACTATCCAGAGATGATTGTAATATTTATAAAGCTTTCTATATGTAATTTCTTTATGGTGGTAACAAAATAGGAGAATTTATAATCTCTGTTTTTATATATTAAAAAATGCCCAAAAAGATTTCAGACGAGACAGTGAAGTTAATCGAAAGACTGTATAAGGACAATGTTTCTGTTGCAGATATATCTAAAATCGCAAAGGTTTCTGATTCTACGGCTTACTTTTATGCAAGAGTCAAACCCCTTAAGGGATTTGACTCGATAAGTGATTACAATAAATCTTATTACTAAACTTACTAAAATATCTGGGAATCTTCTTAGCAAGCTCCAAACCTTCACTCACAAATTTTAAGTAATCTTCATATTCCTGTTTCTTCTGAGGCTATGCCTCAACTGTTACTTAAGACTTAGGAATGCACCAGAGTCTCATTTCAAAATCTTTAAATAATATATGTGTTTCATAATTAAGTGAAAAAAAAGAGAAATGACCTAAGCATATTGAATATAATTGCTTGTTTAATAATAATCTTAATTGTATTAGGCCTGGCTTATTCTTTTTATGTTTACAAGAAAAATATTGGAGAGAAAGGCGAGAACTTTATAGTATGTAAAGATGAGGACAACTGTATAGCTTCAATGCACATACACGCAGATATAAAAGTTAAAGTATGCAGCAAAGAAATCGATTTTCCTCTTGAAAAAGGGGAGTTGGCAGGGCTTCACACTCACAAGGAAAGAAACTTAATCCACTTCCATGAAAGACTGAAGTATGACAATAAAACAAATAGCATTATAGAAACAGACAAGCTAAAGCTAGGAGCATTCTTTGATATCATGAATGTTAAGTTAACAAATGAGTGCGTGGCAGATAAGTGTAATGGTGATTCATGCAATGGCAGAACAGGCAGCATGAAGATGTTTGTGAATGGTGTGGAAAATAATGAATTTAATAACTATGTCTGGGAGGACAAGGATAATATAGAAATAATATTCGAATAATTTTCGTAGGTTAAAAAATGGCTAAAAACATATGCACTGTATGCAAAAAATTATTGAAGTCTAGAATTATAACTTTTGAAGGCAAGAAGTTCTGCTGCAATGAGTGCTGTGACAAGTTCAAAAAGTCCAAAAAGAAGAATGTTTGCGAGTTTTGCTGAATATGGCTGATATTAACTTACCTATAATCATAGGGGCTTCTTTAGTAGACAGCATTAACCCATGTGCTTTCGGTGTTTTGATATTTTTGCTTGCGTTTTTAGCAAAGTCTACAAAAAGGAGGCATATGCTTGTTAACGGTCTGGTCTATATTTTTGCAGTTTTCTTGACTTATTTCGCTGCAGGCCTGTTGTTGCTTCCAATAATCCAGAAATTGGGAAGTTTTTCTGTCATTTCCTATATTGTTTTAGCAGTAATAATATTATTGTCTGGGCTTTTAGAGATAAAGGATTTCTTCTTTTACGGCAGATGGTTTTCTCTCGGCATTTTCCCTTCAGAAGCTGAAAGAATTAAAAAGTATGTAAAGAAAGTCAGTGATAGGCCTTCAACAGCCTTCTTCTTGGGAATTTTTGTGGCAATAGTTGAATTGCCTTGCACTGGCGCTGTTTATCTTGCAGTATTGGCGCTGATGTCACTTTCAGGCCTGACAGCTTCCAATACCTTATTTTTAGTTGTGTATAATATAATTTTCGTGCTTCCCCTTATTGTTATATTATTATTAGTTTATAGAGAGATGTCTACTGATAAGTTTGAAGCTTGGAGACAAAAGCATAAGAAAACTATGCGCCTACTTACAGGCTTAATGCTTATTGCTTTAGGAATATGGATGCTTTACACAATACTTTAGTTGTGGATATTGTATATTTTCTTGGGGAGAAAGAATTTATGAAAACACTGGAAATTATCTTAATCTTCTTTTAACATAATTATAATACAAAGAAAAAAATGCCTATAAAATTGTTTCAATATTGCAAAAACTATTTTTAGAAGAACAAGGATTTAGTTTGTTTTTCATAAATAATATAATCCTCAGAAAGTATTAAATACGCAATAAAAACAAGATTTTATTTAATATGAAACATAATTTCGGCATTATTGCTTTGCTTCTAATATTATTTATCTCAGCACACGTCATAGGTTTGGCTGTCGTTAAATATTATCTTCCTGAAGACAAGCCCCTCCCTCTAAATATACAAAAGCCTGAATTTGATGAGAAGACTTCTTTTCTTCCAATATTCATAACAATTTTAGTAGCTACGGCTATTGCTTTAGTACTTATAAAATTTAAATCTTATAGATTATGGAAATTCTGGTTCTTGACCAGCGTGTTCCTTACACTGACAGTATCCTTCAGCTCTTTTCTTCCTCAGGTTTTTGCAGTTGTCCTGGCAATTATTTTTTCATTGCTGAAAACTTTTAAGCAGTCTGTAATAATCCATAACCTGACAGAAGTCTTTATTTATGGAGGCCTTGCGGCAATTTTTGTTCCAGTACTTAGCCTCACTTCCATCATTATCTTATTACTCCTGGTTTCAGTCTATGATTTTATTGCTGTAAGAAAGACAAAGCACATGATTTCTCTAGCCAATTTCCAGTCAGATTCTAAAATTTTTGCAGGCCTGTTTATTCCCTATTCAAAAAAGAATAAGACATTTCATGTAGCCAGAGAACTATCTGTCCAGCCTAAAGACAGCAAGACTCTACATTCACAAGCTATTCTCGGAGGAGGAGATATAGGTTTCACTTTATTGTTTTCAGGCGTTATTCTTAAGAATTTTGGATTTTCTCAAGCATTGGTTGTATCTTTAGTTGCAGCAATATCCCTTGGAATTTTGTTTTTCGCAGCTGAAAAGGACAAATTTTATCCAGCAATGCCTTTCTTGACTGTTGGCTGCCTTGTTGGATATGGCTTAGTACTTCTTGTTTAGTTGCGAAATAAAAAGAGTTATAAATTTTTCTTTAGACTAAAAATATTGTGATACAATGAAAACAAAAAAATCAATCTTAAATATTTCTACAGGTGCCTTATGAACAATTCAGAGATCTTTTCTATAGAATATTTAATAGGCAATTTTAGTGATAGAGTGTCTTTTCTTGATGATAGAGCTACTAGAAGAGAAGTGTATCCATATATACACGTAACAAGAGATATGCTGAGTTTTTTATGTGATTTGGATCGTGAGATAAAACATTATACTCAATCCCATGTGGTTAGGGGAGGGATTAATAGTGTCAATATAAAAATACCTTATGGCGATGATGTAATCTCTATTAATAGAGGTTACGGGAGAACTATTGAGAATATAGGTGCAATGATTTATGTATTGAAAGGAATTTATGAAAGAATAAAAAAAATTGAGGATGAGGCTTTGGAGGTAATACTTCTTAAACATCATAAAAAAACTTATAGAAAATTTAAACCTGAGTTTAACAGAAAAGGAGCAATAGTAGTTCCTACAATGGAAGGAAATGGATTATTATATAATCTTATTAGTTTAGAAATATCTGAACCTTATAATAGATTCTTAATAATGGACGACATTACATCTAAATCAGAGATATCTAAGTTTGATTCTTTAGAAGAAGCTTTGGATCTATGTAAGGAATCTCCTGAAAGTACTGTTATTTTCGCTTCTAACACTAAGAGATATCCTTTTAGAGAGACATCATTGCCTGTAGTTAATCATAAATATGCCTGTGCCTATATAGCAAATTCAATTAATGGAAATGCAGGGCTTAACTAAAATAACTGAAGTCAAACAATTCTTACAGCACTACTAAAAATTAATACTTGATAAATAGAAAGCCTTTTTAATATATTAACTTCTTAATATAAATGTTATGTTTGTCAACAAAAAGAAGGTTGCTGTCCTGATAGTCCTCGTAATAATGCTCTTCACATTATTCTACATCAACCTCCCAAAGAACTGCGAAAAAGACTACGAAAATTGTTTTTCAGATAATGTCTCTAAATGTTCCAAATCCAAAGTTTTAGCTTCAAAGGATGACAACTTGTACCGTTATGAAGTTGTAGCCAGGAAGCAGGATAGCTGCATTGTCAAGGTCAGTCTTGCAAAGGTTTCAGAAACTCAGTCTTTAGATCTTAAAAAAGCTTTGGAAGGCAAAAGCATGCTCTGCAGTCTTCCTATGTCTTTAATAAATACCAAGGACATTAACAGCATAGAAAACCTGAATGATTACTGCACTGGACAGCTAAAAGAGGCTATTTTAGAGATTACCCTACAGAAACTGTATGATGTTGTTGTCCAGAACATAGGGCCAGTTGCTTCTGAGATCAGAGGAATTTCAGGCAATATTACAAAATAGTTTTAAATTTATTTTGAAGAAAAGAATATTATTACATTGTAGAAGCCATACTGGAGAAGGATAAAGTAAAACAAAAAGTAATAAAATACCTTTGGACTGCTGAGAATATTCTAGAGAAATTTAATTCTGGGAAGAAACCCATTAATTTCCACGCAAAGCCCTTGGTTACAAAAAGCTTTTATATTCCTATGATTATAGTACATTATGCAGACAGTGCTTGAAGCTATTGCAAGGGGAGATCTTACAGACGACCCACATTCATTTTTGACTACTAATCAGAGAGATTTACTTGGACATTTGGGTGGTTTTCAAGCACCTTATTTAA
>CAYJAX010000053.1:0-5610 GCA_964368545.1 Candidatus Woesearchaeota archaeon
CATTGTTTTGCCTATGTTGAAGGTAAGTGAAGAAGCGTTAGTGCAAATATAGAACATCTGGTAGTAAAATGTTCACCTACAAGGAGAGAGTGTGCTGTTATTACTGCTGACAGTAATGATGATCTAAAAATACAATTCTACTCAACACTCAGCAACGGAACTGCATGCTGGAATAACGGTTCAGACTGCAAAATTGTACAGACTCTTGACTTGGACTTAGTTACTAACAACAGCGACAAGATTAACATGATGTATGAGAACAACAGCGGAGACTTATTAATAGCATGGGGCAGAGATAAAGAAGACGAGCTTGGTTATGCTGTTTGGGATGGCTCTGTATTTGTCAATGACACTGTTAAAGATGGCACTTTAGTCACTGCTGGGAAGCCTGAGTGGATAGAGCTGGCACAATCACCAAAAGACAAGAATATATCAATGGTTTATGCTACAACAGCATATAAGGGAGGAGCATTGGAGTGGGATGGAGACAATAATGCATGGACATGTGAGAACCCTATTGAAGTGGGAGGATTAACACCCACAAGAGTTCATAAAGTAGATACAACATATGAAGACTCAAGCGGCGACATATTTACAGTATATGGTATTAATGCAACTACAGAATTTAACATCACAAGAAAAGACAAGAGTACATGTGATTTTAATAACACACAATCAGCAAGTATGGACGAAGAATCTGATGATATAAGCATTGCTCCTGTGTGGGGAACTGACAAGATTATAATAGCTGTGCATGCTTTCTCTGGAGCAGACACTGAATGGGCTTTATGGAATATAAGTGCAATGTCTCCAAACGATCCGGGAGACTCAGTAAACAATCAGCTTAACCTTACAAGCAGTGCTGATGGAAATTCAGGACAAGACTCAATCTCTCCTGCGTGTGTTGTAGGCAATGACACGTGCATTATAAATTATCCTGACTTTTCTAACTTTGTACTTGACTGGGCTAAAATAGAGCCTTCTACTGAAACTTGGATAACTCCAGCAGACTTCACAACCACTCCAATAATGGGTGGTAATGACTTTGCAATTAACTGCTATCCTTACCCTTCTGGAGACTACTATTATCCAAGAATATTGTGTACGATGCAGGACCAAAATGCAGACTTATTTGCTAAGACATATAACGCATCAGCAGGCAGGTGGTATGATTCAGATGGAGGAGCAGCTCTGGAAATAAGCTTGGGTGGAGACATCATAAAACATTTCAGGCAGTCAAGCTTTGATTTTCTCAAATATAATATTACATCGGGAGTTTTAGATGCTCCTGTTATAGGCTTCGGTCCTAATGTATCTCTAGAAAATCCTACTGACTACAAAATTATTATAAACCCGAGGTTTAACGTGACATTCAATTTCACACCATACCAAGGAACAAATGCATTAAAGAACGCAACAATATACGGCAACTGGAGTGACGGAGTATTCAAGATTAACAATTCTAATCTGACAGCACTAACACACAATACACTTACAGGAATAAATGTTACTGGCATACCAAACGGCACATGGATATGGAACGTGCTTGTCTGCGATACCCAACACAACTGCACATACAACACTACAAACTTCACATTCAAAGCAAATAATGCCCCAAATATTACAAATATAACAATATTCCCTGCAGGCCCTACAGCAAGCGACAGCCTGCTAGCAAACTTGTCTGCACTAAATGACTATGATGGGGAATATCAAGTCCAGCATAATAATGTGAGCTATAATTGGTATGTCGCGAACAGGCCTATAACTATACTAAGCCTTCCTTTCACAAATAATATTTATTCAGATGACAACAGGACTACATTTGACTACAGCAGCAACGAGCTTGCAGGCAGGCTATATGGATTTAGGGGATTAAGCACAGGACTGCCTGTATACACTAAAGACAACTGCACTATTGGCGGATGCTACAGATTCAACAGCAGCAACTATATCAACATAACAGACCCAAACAATCTGACTTTAGGAATGAACAATTTCAGCATACTATTCTGGTATGATCCTGAAGGCACGAACATAACAGCTGATCTGAACAACCCTAAATATATATTTAGCAGAAATTATAGCAGCTCTGATGTGTTATCTGTACAAATAGCAAAAAACACGACACAAATATCTGTATATCTAGCTATAACAAACAGAACATTAAATACTCGTAGTTCTAAAATTGATTCAGTCACAACAAACAATCCTGACAAAAAAGTATTTATAGCTATAACGCGTAATGGCAATACAGGAAATGTAACTGTAATATTTAATGGAACTGCATCTGTAAGCAAGGATAGTGATCCTAATGCTGTGTTTGGACCTTTGATTAGCAATGTAAGTAATATAAATGCTTATCTGGGAAGCAGCGCTGCTGATTCAACTAATGGTCTTGGCGGCGTAAATGGCACTATTGACGAATTCATGATATTTAATAGAACCCTCACTCCTGAACAAGTCAAGTCAATATACAATAGCGGTGTTGGAAACTATAGTATACTAGAAAACGAAGAATTGCTAAATGGAGAAAGCTGGAATGTCTCAGCAGTCCCTATAGACAATGATGGATTGAACGGCAGTAGAGTAATATCATCAAACGTTACTATAACCCAAGCTACTTCCATAGCATGCACATGGAGCAATGCAGCACTAAATGTAAGCTTCGGACAAGGATTATCGCAATCACTAACTCAAGGTTCAATATACAACGCATCTAAAAACTTTGAAGGATACACAGGAGGCGGAGCACAAAACACAGGAATAAACTGGACACACTATAATGTAACAGCAGACTCAACAAATACAGCTCCTATCAACATCACGATAAAAGCAGATCATTTAACATCAGGAACTAATGTCATCGGAATAGGAAACATTACATGGATGACTAATGAAAGCAACGGCAACGCTACAGACAATCTAGGAAACATTCACAACTTCACATACCTAGGATCATTCAACAGCAGCATAGGACCAGGAACAAACTTTGAAGGATTCAACCTCACACTAATAAAAGACGGAGACCCGAAACTAGCAACAAGAAACAGGAACTTCTCAAACCAGCTTACAGCAGGAAGCACATCATGGTACAGATTCTGGCTGCTATTGCCAAAGAACCAGGTGCAAGGAACTTACACAGGAAACTATACTATGGAATGCGCAGCAGCTTCATAAAATCTATTATTTAGAAATCATGTCTGAATTCTTTTCAAAATAGTTCCTGACTTTGCTGAATATTTTTATTAAATTATTGCTTAATGTATTCTTCAAATCCATTGGATGAATATTTTTGTTCACAAATTCATTTTCAAGCTGTTCATAACTATCAAAAATTATGTTGCCTCCGAATTTCTCATCCCTCTCAATTTTAAGCTTGTTATTAACTCCAAACACTATGAACTTAGTTAATTGCAAAACTGGATTATCCTGCACAATACCCATTGGGCAATAAGCATTGTTAATATTCTTCCTAATTGTCTCTTCACTATCATGAACAAGTATTCTGCTTTCAGGCATAGAAGCACTCATCTTTACTCCCTGACCTTTCAGGCTGACAATTAAAGGAGTCATAATTTCAACTCTTGGCTCATAATTAAGCAATGGCAGATATTCACGGGCATAAGCAAAAATATGCCTCTGATCTATACCTCCCAACTGAATATCAACATTAAGATACTCTTCATCAAGACTTTGCATTATGGGGTATATTAATTCAGAGACTTTAGGATTCTTCATTCTCGTAACTTCAGAAGCAGCCCTAGTCACCCTGGCCACAGTAGACAGGCTAGACAATTTTAAAACATCAGCCTGGTAATTCTTATTCAGCTGAAAACTGCTGCCGAAGACAAACTCCGGCTTTTTATCCCATGGAAAGCTCAGTTCTATGCATTTCTTATAATAATCTGCAACAGCATCTACTTCTTCCCACTGAGTTTTTAGGTCATCCAATGAAGCATGTATGTCTGCAATTAAAACCTTATTTGAAATACCAGCTTTATTAAAATCAAACAGCTTACTTAACGGAACCAAATAACCCATATGGTACAATCCTGTTGGTGCAGTCCCATAATATGCAAAGAGCCTTTTTTTACTCTCAAATTTCTGTCTTAAATGATCCTCTGTCAATATCTCAGCTGTATTTCTTTTTACAAGAATTAATTTTCTGCCAGTATCCATTTTTTATTATAAAATAGATTCATATTTAAATTTATTTATGTGTGAACCAGAAATTATATTTGTTGTTTTTTACAGAATCAAGCCTGAGAAACCCCAACCTCTCTGCCTGAATCTTGTCCCCAACTTTCACATTCTTCAAATCAGGCTCTCCAATCGCTTTAACGACTGAAGCGTCCTCCATCACAATACTGCAGTCAACTAAATCATCCCTTAAAGGCAGATAGTGGATTATCTTCCCTCTCTTATCTGAATCTTTATAATCCCCGTAATCAGTACTGTAATAAACAAATTTTCCTCTCTTGTAAACAAAATTCAGGCAATCCATAAGCCTATTTAGTCTCCCTCCCATCTTAAGGTCTTTTAAATCTACCTTAGAAACATAAAAATACCCATTTGTATCCAACCTTCTAAAACCTCTAGACTTATCTTCGGGATGCAGCGGGATTTCTACTTTTAAATTTGGAGAATTATCAATTTTTATTTTTTCATAATCAAACAAAACAAAATACCTGCTGCACTTCTTGTCAAGTATTCTCCTGTTTATTGCAGCTATAACACTAAAGTCTATGTTTGTTATTGCCGAAGTTAAGCCAACATCTTTTACAAGTTCATAGTAAGCGTCCTTTTCTATTCCTCTGCGCTTCAAAGCTTTCAATGTGACAAGCCGAGGATCATCCCATCCAATAACTTTTCTTTGTTCTATTAACTCTCTTATTTCTCTTCCCTGAGTTATTTTATCATTCACATTAAATCTTCCATACTGTATTTCTCTCGGATTATCCATTTTGAAAAGCATTCTTATGTAGTTCTGCAGTTCAGTCCTCATGGTTCCGAACTCGCTGCTCCTCAATATATAATTAATCCCAAGCAGATTATCTTCTATAGCATTATAAAAATCATACATCGGCCAGACACAATACTTTTCTCCATGCCTGTAGTGATTTTCGTAACTTATTCTGAATATCACAGGATCTCTTAGCACCTGATTCTGCGCCTTCATATCTATTTTAAGCCTTAAAGTGCATTCTCCTTCTTTGTATTTTCTGCTTAGCATTCCGCTCCACTCTTCTTTGCTATTTTTTGCTTCTTTTTTCCTGCACTCACACACTTTGGCTTTATGCCTCAACTCCTGCATCTTTTCCCTGTCGCAAAAGCACACATAAGCCAGATTCCTACTTATCAAGTCCTCTGCATAATCATACAACTTATCCATATCGTCTGATATGTAAACAACTTTAGAAAGTTTTATTCCTAAATAATTTTTTATATCTTCTATTATGCTGTCAACATATTCTTGCCTTACCTTTTCAGGATTGCAGTCTTCAAACCTCAGCACACACTTTCCCCCATACTTTTCCGCATACAGGTAATTTATTAAAAAAGTCAGAGCATGGCCTATGTGCAGGTATTTTGAAGGTTCTGAAGCTT
>CAYJAX010000053.1:5620-6101 GCA_964368545.1 Candidatus Woesearchaeota archaeon
TACAGCTCCAGGCAATTCCTTAAGCTCTTTCTTCTCCTCTTCTTTTTTATTATTCAGAAGTTCCGGAGCTATTTTCTCAAGATTGACAGTCAGCTCTTTCAGCTTTAAAGAATTAACCTCTTTAACTACTTCAGCTACTAACTTTTTGACTTGATTTATATTCTCTTTTAATTCCGGATTATCCTGTATTACTTTGCCTATTACTGCTCCCGCATTTGCTTTACCATTGTATTTTACTGCATTCTGCAGTGCATACTTTAATATTATTTCTTTCATATCATAATCAAATTCCTTTATTATCTTATAAACTTTATTATGTATTTTGTCCTACAGAAAAATAATTAAAACTCTGATAAAGTAATATAATTATGGAATTATGCGTAGAACTATCAGTTGAGCAAACAGATACTGATAGAATTGATGATATCATATTGACCTAATTAACCACTGATATTTTAGTATTAAGTAACCTTCCCCATGT
>CAYJAX010000054.1:0-5890 GCA_964368545.1 Candidatus Woesearchaeota archaeon
TCCCTACACGACGCTCTTCCGATCTTTTGCAGTTTTTCCCATTAATTTCCAGTACTTAGTTTCATCAAGGCTCGGAATATGAACGTGAATCTCTTTTAATCCTGCCTGAATTAACTTGTCTTTGTATTGAGATAAAAAATATCCGTTAGTTGTTAAATTAGTCCATAAATCTAATGATGTTGCAATTTTTAGTATTGTTTCTACTTTTTCTATTCTTAACAATGGCTCTCCGCCCGTTATGTCGACTTCTTTTCCTCCTAGATTTTTAGACGCAATTATTAACTCCCTTATTATTTCTTTGTCTGTCTGTGTTATTTCTCTTTCTTTTGGTTCCCATTCATTATGGCAGTAAGTGCAATTATAGTTACATACTGATGTTGCTATGAATCTTATTCCCGGAGTTTTAATTTCTCTCATCTAAATTTCTCCTATTCTTGCTAATGTTTCTGCTCTTCTCATTATTTCCCATTCCCTCTCCGGTATCACTTCTCTGAAAACCCCTTCCCTTGTCAGCAAACCCATTTCCCTGTTGTAAGTATCTACATCTGGGTCTGGAGTGTGTATATATTTGAAAAAGAAATAATTCCATCTGCCATTGAAAGGCTGATCAAATTCTCTTTCACCAACCCTGATACCGCCAGAAATTCCCAAGTCTGATCTTATTCCATGGCATACTTCATCTAAGTTTGCAAATAATCCATATGCCCTGTCCTCTACTGATCTTGCTTCCCTGAATCTTTTCTTTACTTCCTGCAATGCTGTCAGATTATCTTGCAGATTTCCATTTCTTTCCAGCAATAATGCCGCTGCACTATTTCCAAATAAATGCTGTGTTAGTTTTAGATAAACTCTCAGCTCATCTTCAAATTTATAGTCTGCATCTGCCTGCTGCGCATATAATCTTTCTGCCATTCTTTCCCAGTCCTTTATCGGATGTCTTGAAACTACTCTGAAGCCTGAACCAGATAGTTCTGCTTCCAAGTGGCTTTTCTTTGCCCTGCATTCAGGCTTGAGGATTGTATACATTTTCTTTTCTCCTTAGGACAAATCCCAGATACGGTTTCTTTGACGGCAAAATGTTGAAGGTAATTTTTGCCAAAATTTTCAATAATTTTATTCTTGTTAAATCTGAATCATAGAAGTAACTGAAGTTTTCAACTATTATTCCGTTAGTATTATTCAATATTTTATTCCAGTAACCCTTTGACAAAAATCTTTCATCACCGTTTATTGCCTGTTCCTGCTTGAAAAAATTTGAAGGTATGGAAACTACAACATACTCAGCAGACTTTAACTGGCTATTAACCAAATCAATTATTTCACTGTCTTGATAATGTTCCAAGACCCCATGACTGAATGAAACATCAAAATTGCCGTTATTTAATTCAAAGATATCTTTCTTTAGAAAATTTGGTTTATTTTTGAAGAGTTTGCTGTTTTTCCTTGCAAGATTTAACATTTCCTCATCTTTGTCTATACAGGTTACATTTCTATTATTATTTGCTAAGTATATTGAATTTGCAGCACTTCCGCATCCAGCTTCGAGAATAGTTTTGTTTTTCATTGAGTATTTTAATATCCTCTTTAATAAGGGGGTTTTTTCTTTGGCTTTACCATTAATATAATTTCTAATTCCGCCGTATTTTTCTATCTCTGAATTGTAGTAGCCTTCAAATTTGCTCATGAGTCTCCCCATCCTCTGGCAGTCTGTAATACAAATTCTTTGTCTCCATTTTGATATGCCGGATCTTTTTTAATATTTTTTAGGATTCTTTTTGTTGCCTTTCCAGTTATTTCTGATTTTATTTTATAAATTTCCTTCACTGTTTCCTTTGTTGTTTCAAATCTTGTAAAATTTTCGTGGAAAGAAAACTTTTCATTAGTATCAAACTGCTTTAACATTTTTAGATCTTCTTTTCCGTATGTTTCTTTTAACCAGGCATATTCTGTAAATCTTGGTATCATCTCTGTTATTATAACATTAAAGTCTGTCAGTGCTTTCTGAAAGTCTATGCTTATATTGCTGTGTGATGGAAAGAAAGAAACATATCCTACTTTTCCTTCTCCCTCTTTAAGAAGTTTTAATCCGATGGAAACAAAGAATGAAAATGCCTCCTTATTTGGAGTCGGGTCTGTCAGAAAAACATCAAATTTCCTGTAAAAGCTTTTTGGAATATTTTTTGTTAAATCATATTGATATGCAGTTACATTAAGACTATTTTCTTTCGCAGTTTTATTTATGAATTTTACAAGCCTCTTGTCTACTTCAAAAACAATTATACTTTTTGCTTTTTTAAGAAGAGCCAAAGCAATTGATGTTAAATCATCGTCACCTATAAGCACAATATCCTTATCCTGCAGGTCTCCTCTCCAGTATAGATACACTGCCCTTCTAAATGATGTACTTACTGTAACTGGTCTTTGATCAAACAAGAATGTCGGCGATGGCTTTTTTTCGCATATTTCTTTCAGCATTCCTTCCTTTAATGAAAAGCTTGTATTATTTGGTATAATTTTTCCATAACATTCTCTGCATACTATACGTTGCCAGCCAATTTTCTTTTCTTTTGCTTCTATGTAATGGCCATCTGTTTTTATTTCTACATTTTTAATCATTTGATTTATCAGTCTAAGCATTCTTCTGTCGCTACCTCCAACATAACGCAAAATATCCCAGAAAGATGCCATGTCAACAGTGTCTAAGTATTTCAATATTTTATCATGCTGCTTCTGGTAAAATTCTTTCTCGCTCTTATTTTCGATTATTTTATTATAATCTATTTTAGGCATATTTTACCTTCCTGACTAATGTTTTTGTAGACTGGAAATCTCTCTGCAATAATTTTTCTAATTTGTCAGAGGGCATTAATTTCTTGCAACAGAATAAATCAATATGGACGTAATTATATTCAGGCCAAGTATGAATTACCAAATGTGAAGAAGATAAAATAAAAGCAATTGTTGCTCCATGGGGCTTGAAATTATACTCGAAAATCTTCACTATGTTAAGGTTTAATATTTTAAGTAAGTTCTTTACCTTGCTTTTTAGTTCATTATTGCTGAAAGAATTCTTGATATCTATTTCTATGATGTAATGGCTGAAGTCCCCCTTGCTTATTTGTTTTAATGTCATTACCATTATAGGATAGTTGCATTTCTATATATACTTTTAGTGTGTAAATGTATAAATTCTCAATATGTACACATTTTAGTAATATTTATATACTAACCCCTTTATTTCTTTTGAAATGAAAAGGAAAACAGTAAGGCACGGCTACAGCACACTAACAGTTTCGCTTCCTTCCAAGTGGGTCAAGAACAATAAAATCAAACCTGGCCAGTTTCTTCATCTTAACACATCAAAAGAAGGAATATTAATCTCAACAGACAGGGAAGAACATTTTGACACAATAGAAACTTCTCTTTCAAGCGACAAAGAATGGTACATTTACAGGATACTAAGACATCTCTATACTTACGGCTATGATGAGGTAAAAATCAACTATTCTAAAAAAGAGCACCTTGCGCTGATAAGAAAAAATCTGGATCAGCTCACTGGATTTGAGATTGTTGAAAGCAATTCAAAATACTGCAAAATAAAATGCGTAATCTCAATAGATGACCAGGAGTATGAAAATACAGTAAAAAGAGTAATGTGGCTCATACTATCTCAGTTCAATTATTTTCTTGAAGACGCTGACAAAAACAAAAAGCCTGTAATGCATGAAGAGATTGTAGAAATCTACAAGACAATATCAAAACTTAATAATCTATGCAGGAGATTAATAAATAAAAAAACCCCTTATGACAGCGTAACCTCAAAATATGCATACTGGTTCTTAACAAGCTTGTTGAATATCTCTTCGTTTATATTATACTCTTATGATTATGCAAAAAAAACAGACAAAATAGAATTAACAAAAAATGAATTTGAATTGGTAACCAAGGTAAGAGATTTGTACCATTCATTGTTGCAGGCTTACCAGAATGTGAACATAGAAAATACAAGGGGCTTTTTTGATGAGAGGGAAGCAATGTTTGATGACGTGCTTGAAACATTAAAAGAGAAAAATCCAGTAATAACACATTACTTTTTGGACATACTGAAAGAATTGTCTTCGATAGGGAACTTGATACTTATACTAAAAGTAAACGAAGAAAATGTTGGGAAAGAATAAACTAAATATTGCTTGTTTAAGAATTTACAGCAGTCCATAATTCATTAACTTTTACTTTCAATTCTTTGAAGAGTTGTGAGTTCCTAATATTTTCTGGAAGCCTTTTCATTAAGTTATCTAAATTAGCATTAAATTCTTTTATAATTATAACTAATGAATCTTTATCAGAGATATTCTGCTTGAATAATAAATCCCAGCTGTCCATGAATGCAGAATATGTTTTCTGTTTACTTAAATCATCTTCATGTACAGTCATAATGTCATCAAGAATATCTTTAATTGATCTGATGATTCTTATTACTTGTTTGTTATCCATGATAAGCTTACAAAAATAGAAATAGCTACCTTTAAAATATTTTCTGTTTTTGTGATTATTAGTACAATGAAACTAGAAGAATTAGTAGAATCTATAAGTGAAAAATTGGATATTAAACTTAAACAGAGTAATAGTCATTATGAAGGATGTTCTTCAGACACAAACGTTGAAATGTGTTATTCAAGAGAAGATAAAGCTCTTTCATTAACCAAAACCCACACAGTAGATAAAAAAGAAGATATATTAGTTAAAGAAATTGGCAGTGAATTTGAGATTAGCTATATTACATTCTATGGGGACTTGGCAGCATTAAGATTTGGTAATGTTAATGGAAGTTCAGACCCTTTACTTACTTCTATGAGCAAAACTGCTAGTGAAATAACAGATACTGGACCATCTAATTATAGTTCTGGTGTTGTAGTAAAGCATAGATATCATAGCCTAGATAGTGCAATGGGTTTTATAAATTTTATAATTGAAGGTTTAAAAGAAGAAGCTTACAAAGGACTGGCTTCGGGTGTTAACTAAATTGCATAAAATTATGGTTTGCAAATCTTCTGCTAGTGTCTAGTTTTCCAGCCCTTAATTTATCACAGAAATCATCATATTCTTTATGAGAGATAAATAAATCTTCGAATACTAAATTATTTCTTTCTAATCTCCAAACTATTCTTTTTTCATGGTGTCCTCTTGGTGAAATAAAATATCCGCCTATTGTTTCTGTTGGATAATCCCTTCCTTTCTCGCTTAATCTTAATATCAAATCTTGTATCTCTCTTTGTGTAGACTTATCTTTAATAGCATTAAACTTTTTTATGAATAATTGTGATGCTTTAATAATTATAGGTTGTGGTACTTTAAGTTTGTTTAAAAAGTTCCCTATTAAAACTTTTATTTCAGCTAGACTTTCAGTTTCATAAATATATGTAATTAATGATCTGAAATTATTTTCATTATCACCAAATAAAATAGGATTAATATTTGCTAATTTAATTCTTATTTCTTCAACTATATTGTCTTTGAGAGAAGAAGTTATTACTCCAACTGCTTCTTCCCTTGTCTTTGGAATTTTAACCATGACTACCTTATTTTTTAGATTAACTTGTTTTTTTAAGTTTTTTGATTTAAATTAGATTTATAATCTTCATTCTTTTTGCTCTAATCTTAGTCTATATTTTGCTATTGTCCTTCTTGCAATATCAATTCCAAACCTTTCCTTTAATAAGGGTATTGGTTTTGCAGGCTTTGCCTGATTAGTGGCTGTTGCCCGTAAAGTAATGATTCTGCCCGAATAGTCTTTATTTAGACTTACACTTTTCATAAAAACTACACAGCTTTATTTTTTAAAGACAATAAAAAAGGGGAGTTTATCAATCCCAACATACATAAACATCTT
>CAYJAX010000055.1:0-5812 GCA_964368545.1 Candidatus Woesearchaeota archaeon
AGCTTGCAATCCAGTAGGCACCTGAAGCTCCAACTTCGCGTATGACTGCATATTTTGTCTTATTCAGATTTTTTACTGCGTCAGCTATTTCTTGGCTTGCAACTACTGCTCCTCCGGGGCTGTTTATTTCTATTATTACTCCTTTGACTGTCTTGTCTTCCTTTGCTTCTTTCAGGTCTTTTAGTATAACATCTGAAGATGCTCCTGTAATAGGATATATGCTGCTATCTTCTCCATCAATTGTTATAACCCCCTTTATTGGAATGACTACTATTTTATCATCGAAGGAGCCCATCTCAAGAAATTTAGAGCTCAAGCTTGAAGCAATGAATATGATTGCTAAGACTATGGCTGCAACAAATATTTTATTCATTTTTAATATTTCACTCCCTCTACTGTTTGTGTTGAGCTGAAGACTTCGAATAATCTTTGGTTTGTTCTCTTGAATAGCATGTATAATGTGTCTATAATAAGTAATAAAGTAAAAGGTTTTGTTACGTTTCTTAGAATTGCTTGGTATATTGTAATCTCCTTCTTGTTGGTGCTGGTTACATAGATTCTTAATATCATCTTTCCAATGGTTTGTTTTGCCTTGAACTCCATAGCTGAGAAATAAAATAATGTTAGTATAGCTACTATCATGCTTAATGCTGCTATTTTTTCTCCTGTGTTTCCTGCAAGTATGCTTGTTATCCCGACTTGAAATTTATTCAGGAATGGTTGTAATGGGATTACTGCTGCTATGTTTATTATTGTGATGTCTATTAAGTAGGCCAGAAATCTTTTCCAGAATCTGGCTGGCACAATCTTTGTTGCTAGCCTCACACTCTTCATTTGCAATTTTTCTTCTTTGTTTTGTTTATATACTTTTTGAATAAATTTTTAGCAAAACTTATTAATGTATTATTTTAAAAACTTATTAATGCTTACTGTAAAAGAATCTTATGATAAATTATTGAAGTCTGAAAAGTTCTTGAACAAAGGGTTTTTTTGTAGCGCTTTTATAATGTGTGAAGATCATGAGATTAAAAGCTCGGATTGGCAGCTTGATTTTTATGAAGAAAAAAGTGACACAATAACAAGTTATATTGTTGGCAAGGAAGTAACAGTATTGGAGCAGCAGTCTAAAGTTTTCAAGGAAGAAGACACAAGCATAAAACCTTTAAAATTAGATAATGTTGTAGTAGGTTTTGATAAAGTTATGGATAAAGTTAATGAGGTTATAAAGTTAAAGCATGAGTCTACTGTAAAATTTATCATTATTCTTCAGCAGCAGGAAGTAACTTTGTGGAATATTAGTTCTTTTACTAATAGTTTTAAATTGATTAATTTCAAGATTGATGCCAGTACTGGTAGGCTTATTTGCGAAGAAGTAGTTCCATTGCTATCTCTTGATGGCAGAAATGAAAAATGAAAAATATATAAGATTAATTAAACTGCAGAAACATATGCAGGCAATTACTGAAGAGATACTAAAAAGTTTGGAGCATAATCCAGACATAGAGTCAGTTAAGAGAGATTTAGCTAAAAAGTACAGGTTGAAGAAGTTTCCAACCAATATAGAAATATTAGAAGAGCTGGATGATAAGCAGAAAAATATTTACGGAAATTTATTAATAACAAAGCCCGTAAGAACATTGTCGGGAGTTGCCCCTTTAGCTATTATGACAAAACCGATAGCGTGTGTTCATGGAAAGTGCACATTCTGCTGTGGAGGTCCAGGTTCATTTTTTGGTGATGTGCCTCAAAGCTATACTGGCAATGAACCTTCTACAATGAGGGGAATAAGAGCAGGTTACGATCCTTATTTGATAGTGTTTAACAGGCTTGAGCAGTTCACATTGCTTAATCAGGTTCCTGAAAAGACAGAGGTTATAATTCAGGGAGGGACTTTTTGTAGTTTTCCTAAGGATTATCAGGAAGAGGTTGTAAAGTATACTCTCAAAGCCATGAATGATTTCTCAGAAATGTTTTTCGATAACAATACTTTTAATTTTTTTAGGTTCAAGGAGTTTTATGAGCTTCCTGGAGATATAAATAATAAGGAAAGAACTAAAAACATTCATTCTAAGCTGCTTAGCATTAAGGGAGAGGCTGATTTAGAGAAAGAGCAGTTGAGGAATGAAACTGCAAAGATTCGCTCAACAGCGATTGTAATAGAGACAAAGCCTGATTGGTGCAAGCAGGAAGAGATTAACCAGATATTAAAGTTAGGAACTACAAGAGTAGAGCTTGGTGTTCAGACTTTGAAGGATGATGTTCTCAAGGTTACTAACAGGGGGCATACATTAAATGATACAAAGGAAGCAATTCAGTTACTTAAAGATTCTTTCTTAAAAATAACAGCTCATTGCATGCCTGGCCTTCCTAAGACAAATAAAGAAGAAGACATTAATATGTTTGAAGAATTATTTAAGAACCCTGATTATAAACCTGATTCATTGAAAATTTATCCTTGTTTAGTAATGCCTGGTACTCCTTTATTTACTCAATATCAAAGAGGGGAATTCAAGCCATTATCAATCGAAGAAGCAGCAGACATTATTTCTGAAGCCAAAGAATTTATTCCTGAATATTGTCGTATTTATAGATGTCAGAGGGATATTCCTTCAACTGTTATTCATGCAGGACCTATTAAAACTAATTTAAGACAGCTTGTTGCCGAAATGGCTAAAACTAAAAAAATTAAGTGTAAATGTATTAGATGCAGAGAACCTATGGGTAGGAAAGTTGATTATGATTCTGTTGAAATAAAAAGAGAGTATTATGAAGCTAGTGGCGGTAAAGAAGCTTTTATTAGTATTGTTGATTCTAAAAATGATATTCTTCTAGGTTTTTGCAGATTAAGAAAACCTTACAAACCTTTCAGACCTGAGATCACTGTAAATTCAGCAGGTGTCCGTGAACTTCACGTTTATGGTGAAGCAACACCTTTGGGCGTTGGAGGCAGGGTGCAGCATAGGGGTTATGGTAAAATGTTAATGAGGGAAGCTGAGATAATAACTAAGGAAGAATGGGATTGTGATAAATTATTGGTAATTTCTGGAATTGGAGTTAGAGACTATTTTAGAAAGCTCGGATTCAAAAGAGATGGTCCATATGTAAGTAAGATCCTTTAGATTTACACTAATCCAGATTTTTTATAATCCTGCAAATTATGCATAGAATAATTAGAAAATTATATAATGAGATACAAGTTTTATTATTATGATGAAAAATGGCAATATATTCCTGATAACAGGACCTTCATGTTCAGGAAAAACAGTCATAGCTGATTATATACTAAAGCACAGGGAAAATACCGTTAAAGCAGTGTCATTTACTACCAGATCTAGAAGACCTAATGAAAAAGAGAAGATTGATTATTTTTTTGTTTCTAAAAAAAAGTTCATGGAGATGGTTAATGATAATGAATTTATAGAATTCGCAGAGGTTTACGGTAATTTTTATGGTACTCACAGAGACTCTTTCAAAGCAATTAATGAAGGAAAAGATATTATAAAGATTATTGACATTCATGGAGCTTTAAAGATAAAAAAATTAAAAATACCTAATGTTTAATTTTTCTTTTTTCCCGGAGACAAAAAGACTTTAATGAGAAGAATCAAGGAAAGGGGCGATAGGGAGGTTATGGAAAGATTGTCAAATTTCGAAGAAGAGCTGAAATTCAAAGACAGATTTGATTTCTGCATTGATACTTCAGGCTTTGATGACAACATAGAGAAAAATGCTAGGAAAGTAATGAAGATTATGGATGAAGTAAAAGGTAAATAACTAAAAAATATTTCTGTGAAGATTATATTAATGGGAAAATCAGTTTATAGGAACGATGAAACATCTATATATAAGCTAATTTTCTCAACATTTTAACCAAATAAAAAAGAGCCTATAATGTCTAACAGACTTTTGTTCACTCTTGGATTCTTAAAGTCAGTCCTCTTTGCATCCATCCTGGCTATACACTCATCTATTGACATAAACCTCATCTTGTGTCTCTCAAAATTTCTTTCATCACATCTGTTAAATGATTTGCAGTATTGGTTGTAGAAGTTTTTTGCTGTCTCTATACCATATAACGCTACTTTCCTGTGTGGTACATTATATCCACATTGTATGGAGGGATCAACAAGCACGATCTTTTTTTCTTCGTCTCTGATATAAGCACAGGCGTGGGGATCAGAATTTCCTTCATAGTCTACAAGAACAGAAGCTATGCAGGAGTAAAATCCATACAATGAAGCCATTGTTGCAAGTAGGAATGAGCTGTCCACGCAGACTCCTCTTCGATCTCTTAGTGATTGAGACGCACTTCTGTAATATCTTTCTTCTTGAAAAGATTCAGAATCTATATTATAATACACCCATGCTCTTGCCATGGCTACATTGTATGTTGAGTGGAATTCACTTTTATTCGGCATTAGCTCCCAGCAAAGCTCAATCATCTCTTCGCTATAGTCAAAAGGCTTGTCAGCCAGCTCAAATATTTCAACGTTTGATCTAGCGAATTCTAAGAAAGATGGCTTATATTCAATCTCTTTGCCAGGTTCATTATCTGTCTCTTCATAAAACATAATCTGTGTTTTTAAGTTTCAGAATTAAAAGCTTTTTACTGAGATTTTTTGCAAGATTTTCAAGTTTTCCAGAATTTTATTTTCTGCATAGCTCTCTCTTCTCTTTTTTAGTGAATTTTGCAAAGTTTTGCTCTGCACTTCCCACCATGAAATTGTCTTCTCTGCCGTAAACTGGAATATTTTGTGAATAATATTCCACATAGGTCTCCAGTCTTCCTCTAGAGTTTAGTGTGTGAATGACATTAATGTCGAATGCAAAGTCTTTTTCTACAAATCCAACTTCAACTTTATTGTAATAAAATTTCAGTTTGTTGATTATTCTTGATATATCTTCATGACAAGCATAAGTGATATATCCTATGAGCATTGTTCTCAATGTCCATTTTGTTGCATAACCCAATAGTGCTGTGAATTGCATTATTATGAATTTATTATTTTTAGAGTTGAAATATCTTACTTAATATTTATTGGAATATCTTTGGAGTTTCCAGAATATTAATAAAAATTGTTTATATTAAAGGTAATTCAGCATAAATAATTTTATATATGGTTAACCATATCTCTTAACATATGCAGATAAATAAGGAGCTAATACTGAGAGTTGCCAAGAATGCAAGGTTAAGCTTGAATGATGAAGAAATAAATAAATTTATTGAGGATTTCAAGGAAATACTTAAGAGTTTTTCAGCAATCAACAATGTAAACACAGATAATGTCAAGCCTAGTTTTCAGCCAATAAATATAAAAAATTCATTAAGAGAAGATTCGCCTAAAGAATGTGTTTCTCAAGAAGAGATACTAAAAAATGCAAAACACAAAAAAGGAGATTATTTCCTGGGGCCTAAAGCATTATGAAAGTTCAAGAATTTATAAAAGAAGTACAAAACAAAGAGATTGATATAGTTGAGCACACACACAAAGTTATAGAAGAATGTAAAAAAATAAATAAGGAGTATCATTATCTGAACACGATTTCAGAAGAATCTGCACTAAAGCAGGCACAAGAATTAAAGAAAAGTCCAAAGGGAAAATTAGCAGGTTTACCAATTTCAATAAAAGATTCTATATGCGTAAAAGACATAGAAAGCACAGCAGGTTCGAGGATATTAAAAGGATTCAAGCCATTATTTCACGCAACAGCTGTTGAAAAAGCACTAAATGAAGGGGCAATAGTTATTGGGAAGACATCTCAAGATGAATTTGGATTTGGTGGTTTTGCAACAAATGTTGGTTTAGATCGG
>CAYJAX010000056.1:0-5686 GCA_964368545.1 Candidatus Woesearchaeota archaeon
TATAGAATACTCCTCTTTTTTCTGCTAATTCTTCAGAATATTCTAGGGATTTAAGATTTATAAAACTCATAATTTCTTCTGCTAAAGTTATTGCTTCATCTGAATCATATGGGATTTCTAATTTAATTAACATTTCTGCCCAGCCCATTACACCAAGACCAATTCTTCTATTTCCTTTTGACATTTGTTCTATTTCTGGGAGAACATACATGCTCATGTCAATTACATTATCTAAGAAATGTGTTGCTAATTTAGATGTATATCCTAATTTTTGATAATCAACAACACATTTTTCATTTACTTTTTTAACATGATTAGATAAATTAATACTTCCCAAAGTGCAGGGCTCCCATGGCAATAAAGGCTGTTCTCCGCAATTTGATACTATTATTGAGTTACAAATAAACGAATGAGTTACTGGTTCTGTCAAGTCATAAACTTCTTCTTTGCCTATAAATTTAATAGACTTTATTCTTTCTTCAAATTTCTCTGAATAAAAATTCTTAGTATAGAATTTATCAATTTTTAGTTTATGTCTTTGACAAAGGAAGCCAATGTCGTTCAAAAATCTCAATACATTTTCTTTACTTATTTCTAATTCAAATAATATACCGTCACTCTTATATTCTTTTAATTTGTCTGTTACTGTCGTATAAGTAAAGCATATTCTTTCTTTTCTACTTCTATTATAAATTCTAGATTTTATTCCTAAATTTAATAACAGATTCTGGGTGCCTTTTAACAACCCTATTGACTTGGAAGTTAGTCTTACGTAAGATGAATTATTTTCTCTAAAATTAACTGTTCCGTCAGCAGTAAATAGTCCTTGTAAAAATCCAACTACTGTTTCTTTTGATGATTGATATAATGTCTCTGGAACAACTTTTTCTTGCGAATAAACAGGTAGTACTCCTATTTCTTTGAAGAAATTTACAAAGTACTTTGAATGATAAGAAAGATGAATAACCTTATTTTTTCTTTCTACATCTTTTATTTCTTTACCATAGAAACTGTTTAAAATAGGTTTTAAGTAATTAAGTACTTCTTTATCTTCGTTTCCAAAGGTAAATCCAACCCTGCAATTTTCGTCTTTATCCCTTAACCATCCGTCGCCAATTAACCAACCAAGTATCTGGCCTAATTCTTTCGACCATTGATTTGGTAAATTTAAAGAATAGAATTTTCCATTTTTTCCCCTGTAACTGTTTTTTGTTTCAAAGGGAAGATTTAGATCACTATTAAAACAACCCTCTCCAGATTGAATATATACAAAGTGCTTATCAGACTCTAAATTTTCAAGAGGAACAAAACCCTCATTTGTAAATATTTTATGATCTGCTGTACATTTGAGTTCATAACCTGATTCTGTTTCTATTTTGTAAACTTCTTTGATTCCTGTTTTGAACGCTCTAGAAATTGTATTTAGACTAGTTCCCTTAATTTTATTTTCTAAAAGTATTATAGAACCATTTTTGTTTATAACTTTTATAGGAACTCTATTATCTGTTGTTAAATTAATTCCTCCGACTGGATAATTGTTGACGAGTTCTTTCATTCTCATTAATCCCTTCTCTGTAGAAACCAGTGCTTCAGCAGTGATACACGGATTTGTACTTTCAATCTGTCCTAATTTAGGAGTCGGGTTTGAACCTGTATTATTTATTCTGTCTATGACTACGAAACCGGGATCTCCAGTCTCCCAAGCACATTTTGCCATTAAGTCAAACATTTCTTTTGCTTTTTCTCTACCAACAATTTTTTTTGATTTTGGATTTACTAATTCTATTTCAGAATCATTTTCTACAGCTTTAAAAAATTCTTCATCTAAAGCAACAGAAATATTAAAGTTTTGTAAAAAACCTCTGTCTTTTGATTTTGAAGTTATAAACTTTTTTATATCTGGGTGTTTGTAATACATTATTCCCATGTTTGCTCCACGTCTGGTATTGTGGCTTACAAAACCATTTGCTATGTAAGTATTATTTTCCGGAACAGACAAATCAACAGTGTATGCTTCTCCATTTGCCAAAGAAACAACCTGATCGTAAAATTGATTGTTTGTCATGAACCAGGGAAGTCTGCTATTTTTAATTTCCTGATGTTTTTTTGCCAAGACGTTAAGTCTTTTAAAAGTTAAATTTCTCTTTGCCTGAACATCTGGCAGATAATGCTGCAAATCTCTGTAGAGTTTTCTATTCGCTCCCCCGCTTAGTTTTCCCGGAGCACATCCTTTACCAGGACCATTATAAATCTGTTTCAAAATATTTTCCTGATTCGGAACTATATCATTAAATTCCCATTTAATATCCTTGGACTTTAATCTTTTATTTTTTTTATCAGACAGGAAACCTATCTCTGAAAATCTTTTTAATCCTCTTTCTGTTATTACCCTTAATTTGTATAAAGGATTATATCCATAGGCACTTTCTCTGTCTATTGTCACAGATTTTGATGTCGGAATCCCCAATGACAGCATTAATTGCTGAGTCTCATCTATTAATCTTTCAGAAATACTAGCAAGAGAGATATAGCCGTCTTCTGTGATAGTGCCGTCTGCTGTAAATAATCCTCTAATGAATCCTTCAGCAAAATTCTTTCCCGCCCTGAATATAAGTTCTGGGACATTTGCGCCCAATGCAGAGTCTTTATTTATGCCAATATTTTTCATCCAGTGAACAAGTGTCGTTCTGCTGTAATATGAATTTGTACTGTTATCATTTTCTTTTTTATATTCGCTTGGAACTATGCCAAAAATATTCATGATTAATTTATGCATGTATTCTTTTACTTCTGGTTCATCATCTCCAAAAGACAAAATCATTCTTCCTGTTCCAGTTTCATTCACAGAAAAACACCCGTCGCCAACAAAATAGCCTATAAATTCTCCAAGTCCTATTGTAGGATTTGCTGGAAGCATTACTGGTTCTGAATTGTAATGCGGCTCATAATTAAATTCCGGGAATTTGTAATCTGTTTCTTCAGGATATGTATCAAGCTGCAAAGCCAACCAATCTCCTTTCTTAATATTTTTCAGATGCTTCCATACATAATTTCCTTCCTCGTCTATTATTCTGAACCTGTGCTTTGGTGTTGCTGTCACGCTATAATTATTTTCTGTCCTTAATGTTATGATTTCTGATTTTCCATTATTATAAGCTTCATCTGATAATCTTGGACCTTCATCAGTCATTACTGTAACTGCATGTTCTTTCCAGGAATCAACTTCAATAGTCTGAGGAACAATTTCTCCTATTTTTATTAAACCATTCTTTGTAGAGACTCTTGTATCCAAAGCTACGCAACCCCCTTGCCTTACAACTTCTGTTGATGTATCAAAAACTTTTATAAAAGACATTGGACCAGAAGCTACTCCTTTTGTAGATTGAACTGGATCTCCTTCAGGTCTTAATCTTGAAAATGAAAAACCAGTTCCTCCTCCAAATTGGTGAATCATTGCCATTGCCGTCAAAGCATAATAAATTTCTTCAATTGAATCACCTAAATAAATCACAAAACATGCATGCAGGCCTTGTAAATCTCTTCCTGCATTCATCAAGCAAGGAGAATTCGGTAAGAAATCAAAATTAGATAACATATTGTAGATTTTTTCTTCTGTTTCTCTCAATATTTTTGTAGCTACTGGATTTGTTTGAGCCAATTTTAATAAGTTTTGTTCAAATTTTTTAAAATTTGCAATTCTTTCATTTCTTTGCAAGTTTTTTAATTGAAATAATAATAAATGAGAATTATTATTATCTGAATTTACAATTTCATATTTCATTCCGTCTAAAATCTGTTCTTTTGAAAGTTCTGGTTCGTAATATAAATCAGCCAATGCAATATTTCTTGCAATTCTCCTTAACCATAACTCAACTGAATCTCCCCTTAAATATTTGTTTGACATTACTTTTAATTGATTTTCACTAACTGCCACCTTTGGACCAGATTGTGCTAATTCCTCTATTGATTTTAACCCTGCAAATGTCGCTATAGAACTTTCTTTTTGTTTTTCAGCCATCTTTTTATTCACCTTATTTTTTCGTTAATTCTTGTATTTCTTTTTTGAAGTCTCCTATGTCTTCAAATTCCCTGTAGACTGAAGCAAATCTGATGTAGGCAATTTTATCTAATTTTTTTAATTGCTTCATAACCTCTTCTCCTAAGTCTTTGCTTTGTATTTCGTTAACGCCCAATGTTCTTAATTTTACTTCAATTTTATTTATTACATCTTCTATTTTTTCTATTTCTATTGGACGTTTTTCGCAAGCCTTTAATATTCCTTTTTTTAGTTTTTCAGGATCAAAGAGTTCTCTTCTTCCATCCTTTTTTATTATGTATATTTGCAGTAATTCTGCTCTTTCATGCGTTGTGAATCTCTTTTCGCATTTTAAACATTCCCTGCGCCTTCGTGTTATGTCCTCGTTCTCCCTTGAATCAAGCACTTTTGTTTCTGAATTACCGCAAAATATGCATTTCATTTACACCTTCATTACTTTCAAGTAAACACAACCTATTGTGTCTAAATGCTTAGTCATATACTAAGTATTGTATACTGAATCTAAAGTTATTTATATACTTTTCTTTGTTTTATTACATAGTTTTGTTTGTATAAACGATAAAATTTTTATTTATTTTAATACTATTTTTGCTTTTTTTCTGTAGTTTTCTATTTTTTCGTTGTTTAGTTTTTCTGCAAAATCTAGTATTTCTGCGTTGAATTCTTCTGCTGTTCTTATCATTTCTTGTACTTCTTCTTTTGTTACTGTAAAATCTACGTAGTATTGTTTGTCTACTCTTTCTTTTTTTGCTTTTTCTATTCTTGTATCGTTTATGTTAAATACTTCTTTTAGTAACAGTATTGTCCCTGTGTGATTTTCGCACTTTATTCCTGTTCTGAAAAGTAATGCGAGTAATGAATAATACATTGAGTAGTATGTTAAGGCTACTGCGTCTTTTAGGTTGTTTATTTTGTATAATGTTCTTGCTGAAGTTATCGATTCTAGAGATCTTTCTAAATATGCTTTCTTTACGTTTTCGTTTGGTTCTACTATTTGTATTTTCTTTTCCTTGTATAATCTATTCAAAAAGCTCATTTTTTTCGTAATAATTCTCTACCCCTTTTATTATAATATGTTTTTTTTGTATCTCTTTTATTAGTAAATTATTTCTGTCGTATTTTCCTGTTTTTATGCTTAATTTTGAATTTATGTTTTGTATTTTTTCTTTTATTTTTTTATCTTCTGTTTCTATGTATATATCAATATCGCTTTCTTTGTTAACTGTCAAATTTGCGTATGATCCAAACAGTATTGCTAATTTTATTGATTTCTCTTTTTTTATTGTTTCTATTGTACTTCTTAACAATGGGTATTTTTTAATAATATTTAATAATTCGCTATGTTCTACTATTAACAAATATTCTCTTGCTTCTATAGTATTTTTAATGAAATAGGTTTTATTTTTTCCTTCGGTCTTAAAATCTACAATGTTATCATCTGTTAATCCTTTTATTTTTCTTGCTATTGTTGTTTGGTTTGTTTTCAAGTCTTTGGCCAATCCCCTTATATGGTTTTTTTTACTCATTAAGTTATTTATTATTTTGTAATTTATTTGTGACATATGTAATATAGTTATTACAGTACTATATAAGCTTTTCTGATTTTAGTAATTTTTTTTAGGTTGATAA
>CAYJAX010000057.1:0-5621 GCA_964368545.1 Candidatus Woesearchaeota archaeon
TAAGATAATACGTGAATCCATATCTCCTAAATCGCATATTCTAGAATCAAGTTCCAATTTAGATAGCTCACCAAAGTTAGAAGGATTATAAATTCCATTAAATACCGCATAAACCACACTATGACGAACAAAATCGTCCTCTTCTCTTTTATCTTCATCGTCCCTTAAATCAATTTTTATGCTGGTATTACAGCGCCTCATGTTCTGCCCATAGGCGTAAATACTAACTGTGTATTCAGAATGTTTGTAAGAATAAATTCTACGCATCATTGTCAGATTTTTTTGAAAATGATAAAACTTATAAATGTTATACAAATTCTTTTAATCATGGTTGGATTGAGGGTTTTCAGATGTTACAGGAGAATTAAGAATAGGGCCTATACAAGAAAGTCTAAATTCAAGTCTAAGGGATACATTAAAGCTATACCGCCCCATAAGATAAGCAGGTTTGAGATGGGAGAGAAGAAGAATTATGATTATATTGTCAAGCTTGTTTCTAAAGACAGCCTGCAGATAAGACACAATGCTCTGGAAAGTGCAAGGATGCTAATAAATAGGAGTCTGCAGGATGGCTTAGGAAATTCATATTTTTTGAGGTTGAGTGCTTACCCTCATCATGCCTTCAGAGAAAACAAGATGCTTGGAGGTGCTCACGCCGACAGGCTGCAAACAGGTATGGCGCACTCTTTCGGCAAAGTCATAGGTACAGCAGCAAGAATAAAGAAGGGGAAAGAGATTTTTGTAGCAATGGTTAATGAGGATGGAATCGAGAAGGCTAAAAAGGCTTTAATCTCTGCTACTTCAAGGCTTCCCGGAAGATGTTTCGTTGAAGTAGAGAAATCAAATAATATGTGAAATACTGACATTAGGAACATCTGAGTGGGTGATTCTAATAAGAAAACATTTAATAACAATATTGTTCAGTTAAAAATAATGCAAAAGAGAGGAATTTTTTTATATTTATTAATATTTATAACAATCTTAAATGCTGCTGCAGCAGAAGAATTAGTAAACGACTACAACAGCTACACTTCATTAGATTTCGATTTCTCACTTCAGGGAGGATTTAGGCTTGAAAGCACAAGCGAAAAGTCGAAAGTTAGTGAAGTAAGCGCATACCTTACATTCTTCCCAAGAAAAGATATACTGCAGGAAGCAAGCTCTATGGACATAAGCTCTACGCCGTCAGCTACAGTAAAACAGACAAATGGAGACATATTATTCAACTGGGCAATGCCTAAAGAAGACTCATTTGATTTTTCACTAAACTCAAGAATAACAACGAAAAATGCTTTAGTGATTGTTGATAGTAAGGCGGCATTTCCTCTAAAAGATGTTGACACGTTCTACACAGAGCCTACAGAGTATATAGACATAAACGAAGACATAAGAAGAAAAGCACTTGATCTTGCAGGCAGCGAAGACGACCTGTATTTTGTAGCATTTAATGTAGCAGACTGGATACAGGAGAATATAAAGTACGACCTGTCAACACTAACTGCAGATGTAGTGCAGAAGTCAAGCTGGGTTCTTACTAACCGGGAAGGAGTATGTGACGAACTTACAAATTTATTTATTTCGATGATGAGATCGCTGGGAGTGCCGGCAAGATATGTATCAGGCGTTGCGTACACAAATTTAGGCTACAAGTTCGGGCCGCATGCGTGGGCTGAAGTGTACTTCCCAGACAAAGGATGGGTTCCATTTGACATAACATACAGGCAGTTCGGATGGCTGGACCCTAGCCACATAAAACTAAAAGTAAGTTCTGATTCTGGAGATCCGACAATAAGGTACACATGGAAGTCAATAGACACAGCCATTAAAGGAAAAAGGATAAGCATAGATACAAAGGTAATAAACAAGGGCGAAGAAATATACATGCCAATGAACATTGAAGTAAGGCCTTTGGTTGATAAGGCAGGAGCAGGAAGCTACGTGCCTTTTGAGGTGACACTTAAGAACCATAACAGCTACTACATTCCGATATTGCTTACAGTAACAAAAGCAAATACACTGACTGGAAAAAATTCCCAAGAAGTTCTATTAAGGCCCGGAGAGACAAAGAAATTATTCTGGACAGCAATAATCCCTGAAAAACTAGAGGAAGGATACAACTACAAGTCAGCATTTGAAGTTGAGAACCAGTTTCACAATAATTTCGGTGCAAATATTACTTACTCTTCAGGATACAAAAGCATAAGCAAGGAAGAGGCTGAGAATATTATCAAAGAGGCAAGCAGCTTAATTGACGCAATAACTTCGAATCCTGTTAGTCTTGAATGTTCGTCAACAAGCAGAGCCTTCGTATATGAAACTCCTTCAATAAAATGCAAATTAAAGAACAACCTGAATAAAGCAGTTGACATGAACGTGTGCGCCGAGAATGTATGCAAAAGAGAATATATAGATTCTGGAAAAGAGAAAGAATTGGAATTAAAACTGCCTTTGCTGAAGGAAGGAGTTAATAATGTAGTTGTGAATGCTGAATTCGACGGCAACTTAATCAAGAATAATTTAGCCATAGATGTATTGTCAAATCCTGATCTTGTAATCAGCGATGTGTTCTACGAAAAAGAAGTCAGATACGGTAGCGATATAAAGCTCAGCCTGATATTGGGAGTAAAGGCTCCAGTAAAAGATGCAAGCATGACAATAAACAATAAAGAAAGCTTAAAACTCGGAGACATAAAAAACTCTAAAAAAGCATCTCTGGTTATAAAATCTAAAGATGTCTACACTAAAGGAGCGTTGCTGGTTGAGATAAAGTTCAAGGATTTAAACAATAAGGAGTACATAATAAAAAAAGAATATCCTGTGAAAATCACAAATGTTCCATGGTACACTAAAATAGGAGCGATATTCAAGAAATAGACATTATTTTTGATCTAAGAAATTTCTATTATCGTCTTAACACTTCTTATAAAGTTTATTTCTGAATTTTTATTTCAGGCGATTTCTTTCATGATGTAATTGCACAAAACCAGAAACGCAAGTTTTATTAAATTATTCTAGATTCATGAGTTTATTATGGGGCAGACTATAACTTCAGCTACATTGCCTGAGATGGATATTGTAAGAGACTATACTAAATCCAGTATTGATTATAGGATACACGGTATTTTAGATGAGTTAACACATAGGGAACACGAGAGAAGAACTAAAACTAATGAAAAGTCTATAAATAAAAATTTAGCAACACTTTATGAACATCATTTTACACAAGCATATAATAACCCAGATACTGCTAATTTATACAACTTTAATTCTTACGCCAATCAATTAGAAATAAGTGTCAGCAGAATCCAAGCTCCAGTAACAAGATTAGATTCATCAACCAGAATTGGAATGGACAAATTATTATTAGGACTAATAAGAATAATGAAGCCTGGAAAAGGAGAAATATGTACACTAAATGATATAAACACAACATTAGGAAAATATCGAGAATTAAAAGCTTATGTTAAATCTACTATTAGCAATGACACTATAAATGCTCGCAAATACAAAGAGGATAAATCATTAGGTAAAACTATAGATAGATTAAGCGATGTAATAAGCAAATTAGAAAGATGTTTAAAATAAATTGAGCCCAGAGGGATTCGAACCCCCATCCTTTGGTAGCTCCTAAATCATTCTTAAGCCAAAAATCAGGCTTAATGCGTCATCAAAGCTTTATCCGAAGCCAAAGACACTATCCGGGTTATGCTATGGGCCCTAAATTATTAAATTGTGTTCTAAATAAAAACCTTTTTATAGAAACAAAAACCAGGCTTAATGATATATGAAAGCTGCCCTGATAATATTAATCCTTATAATATCTATTCCTGCAGCAATTGCTGAAATAGAGGCATGCACATTCTCAAAAATATCATGTGAATCATGCAGGGTATATAACACTAATAAAAATAAGCTTACATGCGCACCAGAATCATCAAATATTATTAAAGACCCGAAACTAAACCTTGAGCAAGTGAATGACAAAACAGTAAGAATAATGCTTGAAGAGGGAGGAGAATCAGCAGTTCTTACATTAACAACACTTAAAGATGAAGGAATAGAAAAGCCAAAACTTGACGTTAACTTAGATGTTAAAAGAATAGCCAAAATACCATACTATATCGACACTGAATTTACAGGCTGGAACAATTACATTCTGTTGATTAATTTATTCGGAATCCTAATTGTAGTTTCATTAATATTGAAAGACTTGTCATCTCCAGGCAAGAGAAAGTCTCATAATAAAAGACATTTACAATCTATGAATAAATTTTAAGATAAATAATTAATAATAAACTTGTCAAGTAAGAGACGAGCCCGGCAGGATTCGAACCCACATCAGCCGGTTTCTGCATGACAAAATTATTACCGTAGCCGGCCATTCTATCCGTTGAACTACGGGCCCGTTAAGCTGTTAAATAATTATTTTAAGAAACTACACTTATATAATTATTTGCATAAGCTTTTTAAGTTAATAAAAAATTGATTTCTCTGAGTTAGGGAACGTGGTGAAACCTGGCTATCATTGCTGGCTCCAGCTTATGGAGCGATGAGCTACAGAATATTGTAGTGATGAATTATAACTGATCTGTTGAAGTTTATTTCTTCAATGAAGAGACCAGCCGTTTAGGGTTCAAATCCCTACGTTCCCAATTTTTTTATTTTCACATATTAGAACAACAGTATTATTTTTCTGTGAATTTTAAAACGTAAAAATCGTATCAAAAATTCATAATATCCACATAAAACAACTTACATCAAGTAATCTCATAATGTTACTACTAATAGAAAGGTATATATATCTGTTTATTCTCACAGTAAAAATTATGCAAAAGATAAAAGTATTATTCATACCAGCAATAATCTTATTACTGATTCCTTTTGTGTTTGCAGAAACAGTCAGAATAACAAGCGACAGCAACATGTACAGAGACAGTGAAGATTTAACATGCACAATAGAAGGAATTACAGGACCAGCAAGAGATGACTTCGCATATTACTGGTACATAAACCATGGAAATGCAGAAAGAAACTTAGATGATCCTAAAGTGCTAACCGCAGACAGAACCTCCGCAGGAGACACAGTAAGATGCCTAGTGTTAGACTTGAATGGTAATATAGCAGGAACAGACGTAGTTTTGGTAACTGAAGACAATGCACCGCCAATAGTCTCCGATATACCAGACAGAACTTTAATACAGGGACAATCTGACAGCACAGTAGATCTTGATGATTACGTAACAGACGATACAACTCCAGACAACTTAATTACATGGAGATTTTCAGGCAATAGAAATGTGCAAGTAACAATAGACAACAATCATGTAGTAACTCTTACTGCAAACCAAAACTTTGTTGGAAGGGAAGTGTTATTATTTATAGCAAGGGATAGGGAAGGGTCTGAAGCAGCAGACTTAATGACAGTAAGAGTAAATCCATCTGAAGACATAAGAGTTGAAGAATTGACAGCTATGACAGATAATTTTGCAGAAGACACAGACACATTTCTTAGAGGAAATAAAGTTTTTGCAACATTCATGGCTAAAAGAGAAGGCTCTGGAGTCGCAGGATTAGATCCGGTTGTCAGCCTGCAAAAGAACGGAAAGGAAATATTAAGCTTA
>CAYJAX010000058.1:0-5575 GCA_964368545.1 Candidatus Woesearchaeota archaeon
ACTGGATTGCAAGCTCTGCAGACAAAATAATAGCTTCAAAATTAAGCATAACTGGAAGCATAGGAGTAATAGCTTCCTACATAGAATTCAGCAGACTATTTGAAAAATACGGAGTGTATTATGAAAGATTAGTTTCTGGAGAGAAAAAAGACATAGGAACCCCTTTCAGAGAGCTAAAAGAAGACGAGAGAAAAACACTGCAGAAAAAAATAAACTTAGTCCATGAACACTTTATTGAAGAAGTGGCAGAAAACAGAAAATTGAGGAAGGAAGATGTCATGAAGGCAGCAACAGGAGAATTTTATCTTGGAGAAGAAGCAAAAACTCTAGGACTGATAGATGATTTCGGCAATCTCGACAGTGCAGTTGAAATGATGAAGAAAGAACTGAACATCAAAGATGTAAAAATTGTGAGAAAAGAACACAGAAAAGGAATATTCCAGCTCCTGAATGAAATAAGCTTCAACATTGGAAGAGGTTTTGGAGTAAACTTCAACTACGATAGGGTGAGGCTAGATGCTATGTAAAATAATTATTAAAAACTTACAAAAGAAAATATGAAACTTAACAAACTTTTAATTTTACTTATATTATCCTCACTAATCCTCAGCATAATCCATGCAGTAAAATACCAAGCAGTGTGGTGGGATGCAGCAGTATATATTGGAATGGGCAAATACATTTATAGCCTTGGAAGCATTGGGCTATGGGAAGAGTTCAGACCGATATTGTGGCCTGCCATACTTGGTCTTTTCTGGAAAGCTGGAATTAACCCATTGAATGCCGGGACAGCAATAGAAATAATCTTTAGTACTGGAACAATCTGCCTGGTGTATTTAATCGGGAGAAAAATTAACCATAACACTGGAATAATTGCTGCAACAATACTAAGCTTTTCATACGCATACTTTATCTTAACGCCTGTGCAGCTTACAGACATACCATCATTGTTTTTTTCACTGCTCTCAATCTACTTGGCACTGAACGATAAATATTTTACAAGCGGCCTGAGTATAGGTGCTGCTTTCTTACTTAGATTCCCACAAGGACTGACACTCCCAGTCATATTAATATTCATAATTTTAAATACTATAACAAATAAAAACTACAAAGAACAAATAAAAAACAGCATGAAATTATCCTCAGGATTTTTCATTCTGGCAGTACCATATATGTTCAGCAACTATTTAACCTATGACAGCATACTATCTCCTTTCACGAAAGCAAGAGAAGTGATAGCTTATAGCTCAAAAGCTTATCCAACAGAAATATTTTTTTACTTTATAGAACTAATAAAAAATAATTTTTTGATTATTTTTGCATTACTCGGACTTATAATTTATTTGTTTAATATAAAAAACAGAGAGAAATCACTAGACTTAAATTTTATAGCTTTAGTTTTATTCACCGTATATTTCAGTTACGAAGTCCAGAGAAATTTCAGATATATACTATCATTTCTTCCTTACTACTGCATTTTTGCTGGTTTTGGAATAAATATCTTTATAGAAAAAATAAGAATAGTTAAACCAAAGATAATAATCCTTGCATTGATACTACTTTCTTCAATAATATATGCGCCAGTTGCATTAAAATCACATGATGTTGATGTTGATGTTAAAAATTTTAATGAATATTTTAGCGATAAACCTGGTGCAATTGTATACGGCAGCACTCCATTGTTTGCAGCTTACAGTGACGTAAGAATAATACCAATAACCAACTGGGAGTGGGCAATGGAAAGGTACAAGACCTTAGACAAAGTAGACTATATCGCTATCAACACTTGCGATCTTTATTGCGGAGAAGATAAAGAATCTTGCACCAGAAACAAAGAGCGCGCTTTAAAAGAACTTGGAAAGTCTAATCTTAAATATAATAAAACAGTTAGTGGCTGCAATATGCTTGTTTATAAAACGTTATAACAAAAGTTATGAGTATTAAAATAATGCGGGAAATAAAGTTATTCGGATATGCCTCGAAATTAACCAAAAAGCTTATATACAAATATTTATAGGACTATCTTGAGGTGAAAAAATTAATGCTTGATAAAAAGGCTCAAGGAATGCCTATGAATGTCATTATCATAGCAATTATAGTTCTTGTTGTTTTAGTCATAGTTATAGCTTTTTTTGCAGGTGGCTTTACAAGCATAGGAAATAAGATAAGAGACTTGTTTGGAGGTAGGGTTCAAGGCCAGGCTTTGGATATTGCAATACAGACATGCCAGGATGCCTGCGAAACTGCCAGAACTTTTCCTTTATCTGCACAGCCAAGTTCTAATTACTGTAATGCTGTTCAGATAGTTGATCTCGATTCCAATCTAAACACTCCTCCTGAGAAAGTTGCTTGCAGTCCGACTGCTACTAATGCTGCTGCCAAGACTACGGAAGCATCCTTGTCTCCTTCAGAAAAGAGCAGGGGCATAACTGCGAATGATGGTCACCTTAATGTCGAGTGTGAAGTTAGCTGCACCTAATGAAGAATAAAGCACAATCCCTTCCCTTGAATACGATTGTTGTGATGATAATAATTCTTGTAGCTTTGTTTTTGATAATTCTTTTTGTTACAAAATATGGTTCTCAACTTTGGAATGCATTGGGGCATCAGGTTAGCAACGTAATCACAATATCCAAAGACGTTCCTAAATAACACAGATAATAGCTATATATAGTTAAGACACAAATAAGACAAATATGAATAAAAAATTTTTATCTATTGGAACAGTGCTTCTTATTGCTTTTGCAGTAATATTTGCATCTTTATATAAAATTGAGCAAACTTCACAAGCAGATGATAGCTCATCAACAATAATAGGAGTGAAGAACATAGTTAATGCAAATAACAAATTTGCTTTTGATTTATACTCGGAAATAGACAAGCATGAAGAGAGAAACATTTTTTATTCTCCTTACAGCATATCTGCAGCCTTGGCTATGACTTATGAAGGTGCAAGAGGAAAAACCGCAGATGAAATAAAATCTGTTTTTTATTTTCCTGATAAGACTTTGCTAAGATCAAACTTTGCCGCAATTCATAATGAAATAAATAAAAAAGACAAAGCTTACAAATTAAGCACTGGAAATGCTTTATGGATTCAGCAAGATTATAAACTATTAGAAGAATATATTTCAATTGTAGAAAAATATTACGGCGGAAAAGCATTAAATGTTGATTTTGTTAGAGAAACTGAAAAATCACGGCAGACAATCAATAGTTTTATAGAAAAACAAACAAATAACAAAATAAAAGATTTAATCCCTGAAGGAACTATTGATGCCTCAACAAGACTGGTCTTAACCAATGCAGTATACTTTAAAGGTTTATGGATGCTGGAATTTGATAAGACTGGCACTCGTGAACATGATTTTAAGATAACTCCTGAAAATGTTGTAAAAATTTCCATGATGCACGCAGGCAATGACGAAGCAAAATTCAATTATGCTGATGTCGGGGAATTGCAGATTCTGGAATTGCCTTACAAAGATGAAGATATTTCAATGCTGATCTTATTGCCTAAATACAGCCTAGATAATATATCGTCTTCTTTAACATTGGAAAAACTTGAAGAGTGGAAGAACAAAATGAAAAAAACTAATTTAGATGTTTACTTGCCTAAACTTGAATTTAATGCAAAGTATCTTATGAAAGAGATTCTTATAAATATGGGAATGACTGATGCCTTTGAATTTGGAAATGCAGATTTTTCAGGCATTGATCAAACTAAAGACCTTTTTATCGGCCAAGTAATCCATCAGGCCTTTGTCAAAATTGATGAGGAAGGTACGGAAGCTGCTGCAGCAACAGCAGTCGGAATAAGCATAACATCGGCCAGACTAAGAGAAATATTCATGGCAGACCATCCTTTTATATTTATAATACAGGAAAATAAAACTGGCAATATCTTATTTTTTGGCAGAGTTGTTGATCCCAGAGAATAATACTAAAATATATTCTGAATTGTGTATAAATGCTATGAAGAAAATTCTTTATTATTATAATATGGTTTTTACTTCTTCTTGTATTCAAATATTTTATCATACTTTTTATGATCAACAATATTCAAAACAAAATCAATAATTTCTACTTCATTTGACTGAATTGTGTAAATCAAACGCCAATAATTAGATAGATCAATCCGCCAGAGATTAGTCACACCATATTTATGGATGTAATCCTGCGGAATTAGGCTTTTCTGTACTTGTTCTCCAGCAAGAGGATTGTCTCTCAACCAACCTTTAACTCTCTCGATTGAACGCAAGATAGATCGATGCACTGATGACATAACCCCACGCTGTAATTCCTCCCCAACAATTCTGTTTAGTTCGTTATACTCGCCTGTAGCTTCTTCTGAAAAAATAACTTTATTACTTTTCCTTTAAATTTCATATCTCAGTTCCTCGAGCAATGGCCTCTTTGAGTTTATGATTATCATTATGCGTCCATAATATTCCTTTATGGCCATCAATAATCAAGCCTCGTTCTTCAAGATATTCTAGAATAATATTAAGTGTTTGGTGCATGACTTGGGTTGGAAGCCGTTTCTTAAGTTCTTCTCTGGTTATGGCGAGTTCTGCTTCTTTGAGTACTTTTTCTATCATAAGCATGGTTTTCAGGTTTGGATAATGAAGGATTTGTTCCATTTTGTATAAATTTATATAAATAACTTGATATAAATATATAAATGTTTCGGTGCAGAAAAATGGATTGTAATTCACTATAAAGTAATAAAAATGGAAAGCTTTATAAAGTTTTTATTCTATCTTTAGAGAGAAAATGACTAAAACACATAAATCAAGAGGAATAACAAGTTTAATTCCTGCATTTTATTTAGCTGCAATAAATAATGGTTGTGCAGCAGTTCCGGTGAGAAATCCAGAATTACCTTATTATGTTCATGATGAAGGCTCGTGCATAATTGAAAGAACAGAATTGAGTAATCATTTAAGATATGGACAGAGACCTTTTAAAACAGAAGAATTGGCAATTTGTGATGTAGACGGTGATGATAATATAGATAGAATAGATATAAACTTCTTAGGATTACCAATATATAACGTATTTATAGACAAAGGAGGAAGAATAACAGAAGTGAGAAAATTATCCTTAAAAAGTGATGATCCTAATTGCCCACTTGGAATTTATTCCTCGGGAGGTTATTTATCAGAGCATGGTTGTAAACTTGAAGGCAAAATATTAGAAGAATCGCAAAGATTCGTAGACTCAGCACAAAACTATTTCAGATCACAAGAACATTGTGTAAAAACAACTGGTAATTTGTGTAAAAACAACTGGTAATTTGTGTAAAAATAAGAAGAAAGAAAAAATTAACCTATTTAACGACTTATACATTTACATTATGTAATCTTCTATAGTAAGGTTAACATTTTTTACTTAGATAGTGTCGCTAACTTAAAATATCCCTTATAGCAAGTAATAAATACTAAATTTCTACTTAAACTTATTGTAAAAATGAGAATGATTATTAACAATAAGGGAATCATGAGCTGGAACCTTGCAGCAGTAATAAGCATCATTATTGCATCTTTCGTCCTGCTATTTATCTTCATTCCAT
>CAYJAX010000059.1:0-5441 GCA_964368545.1 Candidatus Woesearchaeota archaeon
CGACGCTCTTCCGATCTTCCAACATGTAAATCTCTGCCTATAACAGGAACCACTTCGTTATCTATACGTGTAACAAAAGAGTGATTATCTGTTGCAATTATTTTTCTTCCGGAAGCTGTTGTTAATTTTATTAATTTCTCTATATATCTATGCCTGCTTACTTCAGCTATTTTTTTCCATTCTATTTTTTCCTGTTGATTTATGCTTGGAACATAAGCCTCTATTTCATCTAAAGGCAATACTTCAGTCAAATTATGTAATTTGATAGGCTCTTCATTTTTCATTAAATCATCAACAAAAGCTCCTATTTCAGTAATCTTTATTTGATCATTGATTTTTACTATCACTTTTTCAGAAAATTCTATTGACATTTGCGTGCTTGGCTCGCCAAAGCTCTCTGCTGTTATTACCCCTATAGCCTCTCCGGGACTTATCTTTGCATCTTCGTACTTGCTGTCAAGGGTTTTCATTACTTCCTTCTTTTCTTTGTCTGTCAGCTTATATTTCTTGGAATATTTCTCGAACTTATCAATAACATTTTTACTTAGCATTTTTATTCTCCCAAAACATCCCTCATAGTTTTTACAACACCTATCTTTCCGCTTTCAGTCTTGGATACATCTAAACCATCCTCTCCATATATGAACTGCACTATGTTATGGTTTGCATCTCTTACAGTTTCGTCATAATCTATTTTTATGTCCTGCAGTGCGCTAGCCAGTCTCCTGTAAAGATAACCTGATCTTGGTGTCCTCAATGCCACATCCATAAAGCTATCTCTTCCTGTCATTGAGTGCATGAAGAACTCTTCTGGAGTCAAGCCGTCTTTGTATCCTCTTTTGACAAATCCTCTTGCTCTCGGCGACAAGTCATTTTTCTTGAATATTGCAAGTGTTCTACCTTTGTATCCTAATTCTATTCTTTTCCCTCTTAGAGACTGCTGTCCTACACATGCTGCTATCATTGCTAGATTAAGCAGGTTTCCTTTCGCTCCTGCAAGAGCCATTGTTATTGTGGAGTTATTTTCATTTGTTATCTCTCCGACTATTTCTCCTACTTTCTGCCTGCACTTGTTTAGGACTTCAAGTAATTTGGATTCAAGTGTTGCTTCCAGACTTTGTCCCGGCATTGGCTCTAGTTGTCCTGTTTCGTACTGTTCTACAAGCTGCGCTGCCTTCCTTTCTGCATTATATATGGTTTCCTTGCATCTCGTAGTTACATCCTGAGGCAAGTCTGTGTCTGATATTGCTGTTGTAAATCCATTAATTGACAGTGACGCGATTCCTAGCCTGAATATTCTGCCTATAATATTAAGACAGGCATTATGCCCATAAATTTTGTCCAGTGATCTTATCAGTTCTCCTTTTTCTTGGCCTATAGTTGCTTGATCGATATAGCCATCAACCAGCATACCCTCCTTTATTATTACAGGAGCTTTTGACTTTGATTTTCCTATAAAATTAAAATCTTTAGGTAGCACAGCACTAAATACTTCTTTTCCCGTCACTATTTTCTTGAATTTGTCAAATGTTTCTATTTCATGAACACCAACGCTATGAAGCAGTTGTATTGCATCTTCCTTGTTCATCTTCATGTGTTTAGTTAATATATAATTACCTGTTATAGAATCTTCATTGCATCCTATGACGTTAGTGCCATTCTTGGGAGTTATTATTTGGGTCTGTACTTCCATAAGTATTTCTGCTTCAGATCTTGCCTCTTCTGTTTGTGGAATGTGCAAGTTCATTTCATCTCCGTCAAAATCAGCATTGTATGGAAAACAAACTGCAGGATTCAGCCTGAAACTCTTACCAGGCAGTACTTTTATCCTGTGGCACATTATGCTCATTCTATGCAAGCTTGGCTGCCTGTTAAATATTGATATATCTCCATCCATCAAGTGTCTCTCAACTACATAGCCTGGCTGTAATTCTTCAAGCAGCTGTTCTTGTGTCTCATCTGTTATCTTCTTCTTCTTGCCGTCTGGTCTTACTATATAGTTGCTTCCTGGATATTTTTTAGGTCCTGCTTCCACAAATTTTTTCAGCCTTTTTAAGTTCCACTCAGTAACTCTTTCAGGCACTGTAAGCTCCATTGCTATCTCAAGAGGTATGCCAACTTCGTTTAGCTCAACTCTTGAGTCTGGTGTTATTACTGTTCTAGCTGCATAGTTAACTCTTTTTCCTGCAAGATTATGCCTGAATCTTCCCTCTTTGCTCTTTATTCTCTCACTTAGTGTCTTTAGTGCCTGTCCGCTTCTGTGTCTTGCAGGTGGTACTTGGCTTACTTCGTTGTCAAAGTATGTTGTAACGTGATACTGGAGCAATTCCCATAAATCTTCAACTATTATTTCTGGGGCTCCTGCATTTATATTCTCAAATAGTCTCTGGTTTATTCTTACTATATCTCCTAATTTATGTGTAAGATCATCCTCGCTCCTCTCTCCTGTTTCGAGTGTTATGCTTGGCCTTATTGTAACGGGCGGGACAGGCAATACTGTAAGAACTGCCCATTCTGGTCTTGCATATTGTGGATTGACTCCTAAGAAAGCTAGGTCTGAATCTGATATTTTTTCAAGCCTTGCCTTTATTTCTATAGGACTGATTCTCTTTTCTTCCTCTATTAAGGTTGTTGGCTTTTCGACTTTTATTGCGTATTGTTTTGCCGAGCAATGTGGGCATTTCTTGACGTTTCTGAGGTTTGATGAGATATTTTTAGCCTGTTTCTTGGTACTTATGCTGTCTTCATCCACATCAGATATTTCTTCCTCTTCATCTTCAACAGTGATCCTAATCTTTTTGTCTGTTAGCAGTTTCCCGCACTCCTTGCAAGTGCATCTCAATAAGTTTAATATTACATCTACGTATTTGACGTGTATGAGTGGCCTGGCAAGTTCAAGATATCCGAAATGTCCCATACAGTCTCTTAAGTTGCCTCCGCATGTCTTGCATCTTAAACCTGGATCTATTACTCCAAGTCTTACATCCATTAACCCGCCGTCTACAGGATAGCCTTCCTTATCAAATAATTCAGGAGTTACAATTTTTGCGCAAGCCATCTTCTTGATTACATCGGGGCTTAGCATTCCGAATTCTATTGCTTTTACTTTTTTATATATGTAATTTTCTTCCATGCGCTAGTATTTCCTCCCGAGTATTAGTTTAGGATATATGCACAAAGCTCTTAATTCATCTATCAGCAGCTTGAATGCATAAGATATTTCTATAGAGCTTATCTTAACATTGCTTCCGCACTTAGTGCAGTATTCCTTGTGTTTATAGCTGTCATATATAGCTATCATTCCGCATTCCTCGCATATGTAAACTACTGTTTTATCTGAATCAAATCTTTCTTTTAGTAGAAGTGATGCGCCGTGGGCTACAAAGCAGTCTTTCTCCATTTCCCCAAGTCTCAACCCGCCTCCTTGCGACCTTCCTTCTATAGGCTGTCTTGTCAGCAGTTGTATCTTTCCTGTAGCCCTTGCATGCAGCTTATTTGCTACCATATGCTTAAGTCTTAGGTAATACATATTGCCGACAAATATTCTGGCATTAAATTCCTTGCCTGTTATTCCGTTATAAAATGTTTCTACTCCGCTATCTCTGAATCCTTCTTCATGAAGCTTATCTCTTATTTCAGACTCAGGAAGTGAATCAAATGTTGTACCGTCTATATACTCCCCCTTTAGAGCTCCAGCTTTTCCTGCTATTATTTCTATCATGTGGGATATAGTCATTCTCGCTGGTATGCTGTGAGGACTGAATATTATGTCTGGTGTTATTCCTGAAGCGCTGAATGGCATGTCTTCTGGAGGAACTAGATAGCTCACTACTCCTTTCTGGCCGTGTCTGGATGCGAACTTGTCTCCTACTTCAGGTATTCTTGGCTGTCTTAGTCTTAATTGTACTATTCTGTTGCCTTCTTCGTTTTCTGTCAATAATATCATATCTACTATGCCATGCTCTCCTTTTGATAATACTGTAGAGCTCTCTCTTTTTACATTGGTTGCTATATTAAATTCTTCAAACTCTCCTAGGAATCTTGGAGGGCTCACTTTGCCTATTGCCACGTCTTCTTCTTTTACTTTTGCTCCTGTGTAGACTATTCCATCATCCTCTAGAAGCCTGTATTCTTTTTCTGTCTTGTAGCCTTTAACTTCCTTGTCTGGTATGCATATCTCATCAACAAGTCCTCCCTGATATCTTAGCTCTTCTGCAGCAAATGGCTTGAAGAATGTTGATCTTGCGAACCCTCTGTCAATGCTTGCTCTGTTTATTACTATTGCATCTTCCATGTTATAACCTTCAAAACTTAGCAATGCAATCACTATGTTTTGTCCTGCTGGGTGCTTGTCATACTCGAATACTTCATCCATGAAAGTCTTTGTTATTGGTTTCTGCGGGTAGTGCAGTACACTGACATCTGTATCCATTCTCAAAAGAAAATTAGCGGCATATAATCCTACAGACTGTTTCAGCATCTTGCTTCCTCTTATTAGTTTAGAACTACTGCAAAAGTTTGAGTAAGGAACAAGAGAGCTGCACAGACCTAGTATAGTTAGTGGGGATATTTCCAGGTGTGTATGTTCTTTTGTCAGTTCTTCTTCTGACAAGGCTATAAAGCAGTTTTCTTCTTCTGCTGCATCTATATATTCTATTATTCCATCCTTTACGAGTTTGTCCCACTTAAGTGTTCCGTTTTTTATTTCTTCAATATGCTGATCGGTTAGTTTGGATTTCCCACTTTCAGCAACTACTAGCGGCCTTCTTGCCCTGCCTCTTGTTGTGTCTATTAGTATTTCGTCGTATTCTTCATCATAGAAAAAGTTGAGTTCTTGCTGTATTATCCCTTTTCTTCTTTCTGTCCTGATTTGCTTTATCATATCTTTTGCATCAGGTGTTGTTCCTATGTACCTGTCGTTCATGTATATGTCAGTCATTTTATACCACTATCTTAGCTCCGCAATTTTCTAGAATTTTTTTCAGTTTTTCCTCATTTACGTCTCCTCTTGTAATATTGCATGTTATGGCAAGATTCTTTCTGAGTCCTATCGATGTTCCTTCTGGAGTCTCAAGCAAGCATAATCTTCCCCAGTGCGTTGGATGCAGTGCTCTTGCTTCAAAGTTCTCTTGTGTCGAAGTAAGAAGGGAGTTAACTCTCTGAAGGTGGGAATAGGAAGCTATGTAGTTTGCCCTATCCATGTTCTGGCTTATTCCTTTTCTTCCGCCAGTCCACGAACCTGTAGCTAGAGCACTCTTGATATTTGAAGTCAATAGTTCGCTTCTTATTATTATTTTTATTGACTGGAATTTTCCTCTCTTTACCAGCCTTTGGAAGTTGTACATCATGTCCTGCACAAGATTCCTTAAGTTTGTTCTCATCAAGTCTTCTAGCAGGTCGCCGGCGAGTTTTAATCTCTTGTTCATGTAATGATCCTTGTC
>CAYJAX010000060.1:0-5403 GCA_964368545.1 Candidatus Woesearchaeota archaeon
TTTTCACAATTTTTTCTATTAATTTTTGAGTAGTTAAATTTAAAAGGATATACTCTTTGTGTTGTAATTAAGATGGATGAAGAAGGATTAAGAATATTTTTGTATAATGTGTATGGTTATGGAGTAATAGAAAGATTCCTTAGCGGAGATATAGAAAATTTAAGTAAGTCTTTAGAGGGTACAATAATCGGAACATTTGACAATTCCGAGTTTTATTATAGAGATTTAAAAGAACTTTCCAGATTAATAAAAAAAAAGGGTTATCCTAGAATCTCGCATATAAAGAGATTAGAGGATTCTAAGAGAAATTGGATAAAAGATAGGTTTGGCATAGCAACTGAGTCAGGGTTTTATATAGGTAATATGGCATTTTGGGTTGGATTTAATCACAAAGAAGTTAAATCCTATTTAGATAGTAAAGTTCTTCCACACTTGAAAGGTTTAGATTTTGTAATGATTAATCCTAAGAAAAAGACAGGAACTTGGTTGTATGGAGCAAATGGTGAGAGAGTATTATTATATGTATCTGGGTCATCAAAAGTTAATAAAAAAGAAACATTGTTTGGCATAGATAACTATCCAGATCTTATAGATGGCATCAATGATCTTGTTGATAGGTATTATGAAATTGTTGATAATATAAAGTAAATCCTCATTGTCTTTTTTTAACATTATCTATAAATTCTTCAAACTCTTTTTGTTTTGCTCTGGATTTCCTGTATATTATGTAAATTAAGAGTAAGAAAACTAATAAAATAGATGAAACAATAATCCAAAACACTGTCTTGTTATTTGCCTGCTTTTCTATCTTGTCTTTGGTTTTATTGGTTAAATTATATGTGGCTTGTTCATTTAAACTTACAGCTTTGCTGTCTTCAAAGATTATTAAAACTGGAATAATTAATAATTCTGCACCATCACTTTCAACTTTAAGGTTTCCTGTGTAGTTTCTATCAAGATTTTTGTTCTTGTTTATTTCTACGTTAAAGTTTTTCTTTTCTTCTGGCTCAAGATAATTTAATATTTTTGGGGTAACACTCATGATATTATCAAGTCTGTCTGTCAGTATAATCTCCAGGTTTGTGATTCTGAATTTTTTAGTGTTTAGCAAACTTAAATTGGCTACATAACTTAAGTTTGTTTTCACTCTTAATGTTATCTTATCAACTTCGCTCCCGAAATTATCTGTTAATATCAAGCTGTCTTTAAGATCTACGCTATAATTTGTACTTTCGCTGCTTAAATTAGCATCAGATACTGAATTATTAGCACGATTTACTCCAGCTTCTCTTGATATAATTATTGGTATATTATAGCTTCCTTCATTGTATTTTACTTTCAGGCTGGATATAAAATAGCTTCCTTGTTTTCTGAATATTCTGCTTTCAAGGTTTATGACTTTTCTCTGTCTTCCAAGGAGTTTAAACTTTTCATTGACATTAAATATTTCGTCGCCTGTTATTTCTATTTCTTGCATTTCATCAACATTATTATTTATTATTAGGCTCAGTTTTGCCTCTTCATAATATTTCAATTTAGCATAATGGTATCCTGGTCTTATACTGACAGCTGATTTATTATTGATAATTATATCACGAGTTAAATTATTCGCAACTCCTTCAAGATTAACCTGTAAGTCTGATAATAAAGTCCTATATTCCCCGCCTGGAATGTCCGGAATGTCAAAGTAGAATACGTAGAATGAGTCATTTACTTTGATTAAGTTCTTAGCTATAGGGATATCCTCATCTGCAGCGTTCTTGAATTTTAAGTTTGATAATGTTATATCCCTAGTTAAACTAATATTATAAAACTTTATTTCTCCCTGCACGGTTTCAAATTTATTATAATTGTCCTTAAATATAACAATTTCTCCATACTCAGCCATAACTGTAGGCATTAATAAGGTAGCAAGAATTATAGCTATTTTTAATTTAGACATTAGTCTTATTTTCCTTTAATTAGTTTTTCAGCTTCTCTCAATGATCTTTCAAGTTCTTCTTCATCTTTTGATTTATTTATTTTTTGTGGCTGTAATCTTGGTTGTATTGTCTGCTTTCTTTCTTGGTTTTGTACCATTCTTGTCGGTTCAGTTTGTCTGAATTCTGCCATTTTTTTGTATTCCTCGTATGTCTGTATTTTCTTTTTTTTCTTGAATATATCTTTAAACGAAACTTTTCCTGTTCTGATATACTTTAAGTAGAATACTCCTCCTCCAACTAATATCGTTACTATTAATATTATAATCCATAACAATACGTTGCTCTTTTCTTTTTCCTGTACATCTTCAACTCCAGCAGTGGTTTCTTCACTTTTTTCTATGCAGACTCCTGAGTTGCATTCCTGTCCTTCCATGCAGTCGCTGTCTATTTTGCATCCTTCTTCTGTTGCAGTTCCATCATCTTCTTCAGCAGGTTTTTCTGTAACTTCGCATTCTTGGTCTTCTTTGCATTCCTCCTCTCCGCAGTCTTCTACTCCGTCTGAATCATCGTCTATGCTGTTTCCGCACACCTCTCTTTTTATGCTTGAGGAGTCTATTTCTCTTATTTCTGCACTTCCGAGATCTACTCCGTGTAATGATAATATGGCAAACGCTGTATTTCTGACATCTCTGTTCCAGCTTCCATCCTTGTTGATTCTCCTGTTCAAGTAATCTGCTGCTCTCGCTGCATTATCTGTTCTATCTGTACCTTCTAGAGCAAGTAAAGAAACTGAAGTTGCATAAACGTCGCTATTGAAGCTGCCGTCCTGTTTTTGCAACTTTGTTAAGTCTTCAAGGAACGACTGCGCCATGCTACCTGTTCTCAATAATATTCTATTTAGTAATGCCAGCTGTACAGCGTCTGTCTGTTTTACGCCGCTTTCAAGATAGATTATTGTGCCTAAGCTTTCTTTTGTGGCGCTGTCTTCTCCCATTTCAAGTAGCGCCCAGCTTGCAAATGCTGTTGATTCATAGTCGCATCTGTTGGAATTCTTTGTTACGCCATAGCAGCCATTTGCGAGTGTGAGTTCAGTATTTGTTACTGCCTCGCTGTATTGTATGAAATAATCATTGGCATTTGGTTTGTACAGTAATGTTATTATTGTATTTGGTATGCTGCTGCAGTCTATAATTAATTTCGGAGTCGGTGTTCTTAGTATGTTTGCATCTATCTCGTTTACATTTATGTAATACTGTCCTCTTGTTTGTTTTATTATGTCATCTACTATCTCGAATTTTCTTTTTTTTGTTCCGTAGCTGATTTCGCATGTGCCGTTTATATTTGATTTTATTACTGCCAGCCATTCTCCGCTGCTTTCCATTGGTATTTTGGAATCTTTCAGCCATTTTATTTCCTCTGTAACTTCCTGTCCTGCTAAACGTAAGGCTAGTGTTGCTACTGCGCTTTCTTTCGTCTTGCACGCACCTTTTGGCCAGCAGTGTAAAACATCTTCTTTTTTTCTTAGCTCTTCTACTATTCCGCTTAGCTCTCTTGAGGGTTCTCCTAGCAAGGCAATTAATGACAATGCTTCTTCATAAGTATCGAAGCTTCTGTTAGTTACAGTTTCATAAAGCCACTGGTAAGACTTTGCTAGTCCTTGCAGTTCAAGTGTGTTGCTTGGCTCACTGTCTGCTTCAGTTGTGCTGTGTTCTTCAGAATAAACTAAACCTACAGAAAATAAGGCTATTATTAATATTAATGTTGCATATGTTAAAAAACCTCTTTTCATGCATTCTTTTTGGAGTAATTGGTTTATAAACATTTCTAAAGACGATGGGATTTTTATGATGCATTGGAAATTTTAGAAAGCGTGTATGTTTCACAAATGAAAATATAAAGCGAATTCACGATTTTGGATATAATAAATTACATTATAAAATAACCATCAATAAAGAAATAGTGAGTCAGAGAAATTTAATGAATTATGCAGATAAAAAGAATAAAAAATCCTTTAAATAACCTTTTAAATTTTTGTATTTTGCGAGTTGTTGTGAGAATAATTTAAGATATTGCGATGGATAAAGAAGAATCAAAATCTCCAGGTTATAGAATTGGAAGCAGTAATCCTAACGAAGTTATAGTCGGTAATTCTGTGGTAATGAATAATTTATTTAGTTTGATAAATAGGATAGCAACAATAGGATCCAATGGAATCGTATGTGTCAGTGGAGAGACAGGCACTGGAAAAGAGCTTGTTGCAAGGGCGCTTCATTATAATTCTCCAAGAAATAATACTGGCAGATATGTAGCAATATCAGTATGCAATCTTGAAGATGGACTTTTTGATTCGGAACTATTCGGTCACGAAAAGGGTGCATTTACCGGGGCATGCAATAGAAAATATGGCATGATTGAAGAAGCTAAGGGAGGCACTTTAGTATTAGATGAGATTGATACAATAGCCCCAAACAATCAAGCTAAACTATTAAGAGTATTGCAAGATGGGACGTTCCGTAGAGTCGGGAGTAATACAATAAGAAATTCAGATTGCAGGATTGTTGTAGTTAGTAATAAAGATTTAAATGAGTTAATGGAAGATGGATCGCTAAGAAAAGACTTATATTATAGACTAATGCGCTTGACGATAGATGTCCCTCCATTAAGAGAGCGTGAAGGTGACGCTTTATTATTATTTGAACACTTCGTAAGAGTATATAATGAAAAACATGGGACAAATTATAATCACAGTCCATCTGATGAAGGTAAAAGTGCTTTAATTGGATATAATTTTCCAGGAAATGTTAGGGAATTGGAAAGTTTAATTATTAGGGCAGCAACACTTGGATATTATGATGGTGATTACCTAAGAATTGAGGATTTTATAAATTGTGTTGATAATAAGCCTCACCATGCGAAAATTAATGAAACTGCAGAAATAAGATTTTTTAATAAATTATACAAAATGGTGAATACAGAATCAAAACCGCTTGTACGGGAAGCAAATAGGGCAATGCTTGAATTAATAATTGATAATTTTCTAAAATATGAAGGTAATTTTTCAGTTTGTGCAAGAGCTTTAGGAGAAAATAGACCTAATTTATGGTATAGACTATCCAAGATGGGCATATCTATGCATGCTTTGAGAGATGAATATAGAAGATATAAGAGTGATGGGCATTAATTTTATTAGTGCTGAATAAAAATTATTTTTTCTTGTTTTGTTCTTTAATTTTTATCGCCCTGTAAACATAATTTACTGGATTTTTACATAAGTTGCATATGCTGTCTTCGCACTTTATTCCCATTGATTTATAGTAATTAGGATTCTCGCAGTTTGGAGGCAAAACTTTCTTGTTCTGTCTTCTAAACCAGCTCACTTGTGACTTTATGTATCCATCCCTCAATGGCTCGTTGTTTCTTTTGTTCCAGTCTAATAGAAATTCCTCCATATTTTCATAACTCCAACCAACGCTGGATAAGA
>CAYJAX010000061.1:0-5255 GCA_964368545.1 Candidatus Woesearchaeota archaeon
GTCACTAAAAACCATCCTTTTCTGGTAAATGATCATGGAGAAATAAAATGGAAGAAAGCAGAAAAATTAACTGAAGGAGATTACTTAGTATCAATATCAAGACTGGAAAATGAAAAGACAGGAAATAATTTGCTAGAAAAAGAAACTAAATATTCTAAATCTGAAGTTATACCTGTTCCCAAAGAATTAATATTAAAATTAGTTAATCTACTGGGAATGAATTCAATGTACACTTGTAAAAAGACTGAAGAATTATTATCCAATAACCTGCATAAGATATTAAAACACGGAAGAGAAAACATTTCATTAGGGATGTTTAGATTAATGCTTAAAGAGGTAGAAGCTGAAATTAAGTACAGAGAAAACATAAATTTTTGTGACCATAAATACTCTGAATATGCAGATGCAATGTTCGGCCAGCCTATAGGAGAAATACAGACTATTCAAGCAGCTGATCTTCAAAAATCCTGCGACAGTTACGAGGCAGAAAACAGCAAATATTCACAACAAACTGTAAGCTGTGTAAAAAAAGAATTCAACACTCGAATAAAAGAGGCAAGATCAATATTAAACTACCTAAAGAAACTTGCTCCTGAAGGAATTATGTACGATCGCGTAAATAAAATAACTCGTGAAAATTATGAGGGTCTTGTATTTGGCTTGATGGTTCCAGGATTGCAAAATTACATAGGCGGCTATGGGGCTTGCGGAATACACCACAATACTTTTGTCCTCAGCGAAGCACAAGTAGATAGGTTCTTGTTCAAGATAAAAGTAGGCTATCCAAAATTTGAGCATGAGATTGATATAGTAAACAGGTACACAGAAATGAATCCTGAGGATATAAAACTTAGAAAAATATTCGACAAGAATGACTTATTGCACCTGCAAGGTTTAGTAAGACAAATACCAGTAGCAAACGATATTAAAAAATATGCAGTAGATCTGGTAAGCAACACGAGAAACAAGAAAGACATTATAGAATACGGAGCAAGCCCGAGAGCAAGCATATCTTTGATAATGGCTGCAAAAGCAAGAGCATTAATGAACGGAAGAAAATATGTAAGCAAAGAAGACGTTAATGTCATGGCTTTGCCAGTATTGAGACACAGAATAATACTTAGCTTTGAGGCTGAAAGACAGAATCTAGACGAAGACGACGTAATAAAATCTATGATTAAAAAGTAAATACTTTATTTTCTACCTCAAATCGGCACAGCTACTGCTGCAAATCTTTTTACATTTAGATAATAATTGCTTTATCATAATTGTCCACAAATAATTATTTTGATATTAAAATGTTGACAATACTTATATTTCTTATAATAGTCCACTATCTAAAAATTTAACCAAGTGTTCTATTCACAAAATTTCTCAGATCAGATTATAGTTAGTTTTATTAAATAAGAATTATACAGAATTAAACATGATACAGACAGACTTTCTGAGACAGCTGGACAGATTTCATTTAGTAATCAAGAAAAGAGTAACATCAAGCTTCACAGGGGAAAGAAGAGCTGAAGCGACAGGTTCAGGCTTGATATTCAGCGATTATGCAAACTATGTTTATGGAGACGACTTTAAGCATATAGACTGGAAGGCATATGCAAAGACAGAGAAGTTATATGTTAGAAAATACGAAGAAGACAGAAATTTAACAGTGCATGCGATAATAGACTTTTCAGGCAGCATGGACTTCGGAAGCAAAATAAAGAAATACGAATATGCGTCAATGATAGCCCTAGGATTCAGTTACATAGCAATGAAGAACAATGAAAAATTTGTCTTGAGCACATTTGATGATAAACTAGATTTCTTCAGGCCGAGGAAAGGTGGAAGGCAGCTAGCCAGGATGGTTGCTTACTTAAACAGTAAAAAAGCGGTAGGAGTAAGCAAATTTGAAGAATCTTTAGTAAAATACAAATCACTAATAAACTCCAGATCGCTGATAATAATAGTGTCAGACTTCTTCTATGATGTAAATTCAATAAAAAACATACTGCACAGGTACAAAAAAAATAAAATAAAATTAGTACAAGTCCTAGACAGCATGGAAAAAAATATGGGCATAGAAGGAGACTATGACCTAATAGATCTTGAAAGCGATGAAAAAATCAGGACTTTTATTGATCCATACCTAAGAAGCAAGTACTTTGAGAAGCTAGAAGAGCACAATGCAAAAATAACAGATGCATGCAATGAAGTAGGCGCTGATTTTTACAGCGTTGGAAGCGATGAAGAAATATTTGACGCCTTCTATAGAATAATAAAATAAATTATTTAACAATAAAACTTTAATGCTATAAAATATCTTGTAACATATGCCTCATAATATAAGGACTTACTTCTTTTCCTAAAATCTCTCTAGTACGATCAATATTTGTTAGTAGGTAATCTCTTAAATATGTGCCAATCATTCTTTCTTCAGTGAATTTACCAGGCTCAACGTCATCTATGTAATCTTCCAGAATAAGTTTCTTGGCAAAATAATTACTGAGATTCTCTCCCATACATGCAATAACTTCCGAAATATTTTCTATTCCTCTCGCAATTATTATTAAATTTATTATATTTATCCTACGCCTAGCGTTGTTTAGACTATCAATACCACTCTCAGATAAAACAATAACCGGCCTCTTTCTTATTATTCTTCTTTCTTCTATTAGTCTTAGGTCATCTGAGCACAATTTAAGTAAATCATCACGATATTCAAATAGTCTGTCTCTTTCATACACTCTTGAGCCATTAGCACAGACAATTTTTAAAGCGTGCAGTCTATCATTAAATGTTCTATCATGATTGTCCAACCCATTCATCAAACTAAAATAATCTGTTCTTCCTTCTAGCATAACATAAAGAAAAACAGATGAAATTAAAAGCATTACTATCAGCTTTTTATCTTCTTGAAACAACAACAACCTTGTCCGAGACTAAGTTCTTAGAGTAATCAAGCTTCTCCCTGCTTTCAGCATAAATAATGAACAAAGGAGAATTCTTTTTAACAAAATCATTCAATTTAAAGTGTAAGTAAACTCCCGCGCCCTTATCAAAAGGAGCACCAGCTAGTTTAGCAATTCTATTAACCAGATTATTACTTATATAAGAAATCTTTCCTGACTTTTTAGCCTTGAAAACAAACCTATAATTACCTAATTTTATATCTCCAGATTTTACGCTAGGATTTCCACCCTGCGATTTAATTATATCTTTCATCTTCTTTAAAGCCAGACCACTATTTAATATATGAGAAGCTTTACTGTAACTATCCTGAACTCCAACCATGTCCAGAAGCAAAGACGCCATGTACAAAGATTTTTCTCTAAGATCCTTAGGCCCTTTTCCTTCTAATACCAATAAAACATCCCTAGCTTCCAAGGCAGGACCGACACCATTTCCAACAGGCTGAGAGCCATCAGATAACAATACCTTAATTTTCACTCCAAACCTCTTACCTAGAACAATGAACTTCTTTGCAAGACTCTTAGCTTTTTCTTTATTCTTGATCTTAGCTTCAGGACCAACAGGAATATCAATTAGTATATGGGTGGATCCAGCAGCAAGCTTCTTAGCTAGAATAGAGGACAGAAGAATGCCCTCAGGGTCAAGACTTAAAGGACGCTCCAATTTAATCAGCTTATCGTCAGCAGAAGCCAAGTCAAGAATCCCCCCCCAAACCATACAGGCATTAGTTTCTTTAACTATCTTCATAATGCTCTCCTTAGAATGAATAACAGGAGCCAGGACTTCTACAGCATCTGAAGTTCCAGCTGCCGAAGTAATAGACCTTGTTGAAGTCTTAGGCATACAGAAACCAGCAGCAGCAACAATCGGAGTCACTAGCATTGTCGTCCTGTTTCCCCCTATTCCTCCAATTGAATGCTTATCCAGAATAAATCTATTATGATTGAACTTAAGACTGCCACCATTATTTTTAATGGCTTCTATAAGTGACACAGTCTCATCAATAGACAAGCCATTAACATAACATGCAGAAACAAAATAAGTGGATTCAACCTCAGTGAGCTTATTATCGACTATATCCTTAATTATAGAGTTTATTTCATCTTTAGAAAGCTCATCCTTATCAAGCTTCTTTTTAATATAATTCAAAGACTCAGGCCTCGGAACAAGAGCTACGTCAACTGCGTCTCCATCCTTTATATTAATTGCTTCTGCAACATCAAGAAAAATTCCTATTTCATAATTTTTTATGCCAGTCTTTCCAAGCGAAAAATCAACAGCAACGACGACTTTCTTTTTATCTTTCTTTATTAGTATCCTATCAAGAGCCTCTATGTTAAGAATGTCTGCCGTGTTTTCATTAAGAATAGCTATAAAAGGACCTCTAGTCGCGATGTTCAAAACCTTGACTTTAAGCTTCATCTTCCAACTCAGGATAATACTCCTTTATTATAATCAAAAGTGATGAAAATATTAAAGGACCAGCAACCAGCCCTATAAATCCAAGAACCTTCACTCCGCCAATAATGCCAATAATAACTACAAGAGGATGAAGCCTTGCTTTCTCTCCTATAAGCCTGGCTCTTGAAAAAGTTTCCACAACAGACAGTATAATACAAAGTATAACTAGACATACAACAGTGAAAATATTACCATAAGCAAGATGGAAAATTGCAAGAGGTATCCAGACAATTCCAGGACCAAGAAGCGGAACAAGCACAAGCAATCCGACGAGTAAAGATAATAATAATGCAGGTTTAATACCCAAGATCTCGAAGCCGACAAATGCAAGTATAGAAACAATTACTGCAGTCACAAACAAACCATAAACAATAGCATAAATAGTGTCTCCCAAATGTTTCATTAGCTCATCCTTCTTCTTTACAGGAATAAAGCTTCTTACTTTTTTAACAAACATCTCGCCAGAAAGCAGCAATGTAAAAGTTCCATAGACAATAATAAGCAAGTCAACAAGCTTTGAAGGAACTTTCTTTAAAAAATCCGAAGCCAAAGAAGCAATGTAAGATATTATGTTCTCGTAATTATTAGTAATAAAAGAACTAAGAGTGCCTGTTTCACTAAAATGAGAAGTTACAGACTCTACGAGATTATTAATAGTTCCAGACTTGTAAAGAACTACACTTTCCTTAACAACATTGGTGGCTATCAACACCAAAGGGACGGTTATCAGAGTTATTACAATAATAATTGTTATAGCAGCAGCTAAAACCTTGTTATGCAAATAGTTATCTAGTTTTTTAATTTGCTAGTTAAATCTTAGATATTACAAACAA
>CAYJAX010000062.1:0-5186 GCA_964368545.1 Candidatus Woesearchaeota archaeon
CTCAAAAGGGGCCCAAATTTCTAGCATTATCGGCATTGCAGCTACAAAAATAGCAAACGATATAGGAGCCAACAGCATTATCTCTGTGGAGAGAACAGCTTCTGATATTTACAACGAAAGCTCGCCGTATTATGACGTCAAAGTATCCATATTCAAGAAAATCAATCCCTCACAATACGCAAAAGCAGAATACAAAACCAAGATCAAGAAGCCTGAGCTCGGCTCCATTGTTTCTCTAAGAGAAATTCTAATGGATGCGATATCTAACAAATATATATCAAAAGGAGAGAAAGTAGTATGCATACAAGACGAATCTGTCTCAAATGGCTATAAAGGAATGCTTTTAATTTTTGACGTTGACAACCTGTTTTTTGACATCAGCGCTAACAATCTTGCTGAAAATGCTGATTCTAATGTTATAGAAACTGTTATTGACATAGCAATTGAATTATCAAAGTACGGCAGAGAGGGAAAAAAGATCGGCACTGCATTTGTTATAGGAAATAAAGAAGAAGTCATGAAATACGCAAAGCAATTAATAATTAATCCTTTTGAGAGGATTGAAGAAAAGCACAGAAATATTGCTGATTCTAACTTGAGGGAGACTATCAAAGAATTTTCTCAGCTTGACGGCGTCTTCCTGATTGACAAGGAGGGATCTATCATATCCTGCGGCACTTACATAGATGTTGACACTGAAGGCCTATCACTTCCGCATGGCTTAGGGACAAGGCACAGAAACTGCGCAGCCATTACTGCAAAAACTGGGGCTATTGCTGTTGTTGTTTCAGCTTCTGGCGGAAAAGTAAGAGTCTTCAAAAACGGCAGGATTGTCATGGCCATCTAAATGTTTTTAAAGCTTTTATTGCACTAATTTCTGATATGCCCCTGTAGCGCAGCCTGGAAGAACTTTTATTTTTATAGATGTTTTGGGCATATAGCGCAACAGGTTCCTAACCTGTGGGTCGAGGGTTCAAATCCCTTCGGGGGCGTTTTTATAAGTTCGGAGCCTTACCATATTGAAGTTTTATAAAGGCTAAACTTCAGAGGCTCCAACTATGACAATTATGATTGGTTCTAACAATTCATTTTAGCAAACTTTAGTCTGTATATAACCTAGAGACTCAGCTTCTTCAATGGAATTAAAACATATTAAATTTTCTTTTTCTATTTGTGAAGCATACTTGCAATTGCATGGATGCCACTTATCTGACTTTTTAGAACCTACAGCTATGGTGCCGCTAGGACAACCGAAATCTGTGCATAAACTAATGCCTTCTTGCATGAATTCTTTAGTAAAGTCAGAAGTTTTTGATTTTCTCCAGATTCCAAAACCGCTAATCTCAGCCTTTATTTCTGCTTCCTCAAATAAAGAACTATACTTTATATCTGGCCTATATTCAGAAGCTTGTGCAAATCCTTGTTCAACTAAGAGATAATTAATAAATGTTCCATCTTCTAGATATACATATCTAAGAATTCTCCCATATCTATCAGTTTCAGAAACGTCTTTTTCAAGAACAATGGTTTTATTCATTATTAAAAATTCAAGTTGGTTTTTAGCTTCTTTATAATAAGTTTCTTTAAGCTCTGAAGTATCTATGCCTATTAATCGGACTTTTCTCCCATCTTGGATTTGAAATGTATCACCATCAATTATCTTAGTAACTAAGAATTTTTCTTTTGAGTTTAGATTTGCATTATTTGGTGTTTCTTGAATTCTATTACAAGCAATAAGAATTAAGGTTATTAAAACTAAAATCAAGTCTAATTTTTTCATCCTTTTTATTTGATTCATGGTGTATTAAAGATTTCTATATTATTTGTATCATCCAAAAATGATACTGAAGAACATAAAGCATTGAAAGAAGATAAAAGTAATTCCTTTTGGGGATTATATGTTGATAAAGATTAAGAAAAATAGCTTATATTAAAATATAATAATCTTTTTAATAATACAACAATTAGATAAAAATTCAAAAGGTGAAGTAAAATTGTCGGAAAGTTATCAGAATCACCTGCTAAATGGTATTATTTTTGTCTATAAATAATGGTATTTATTTCTGCTAGAGTTTCATGTATTAATTTTTCTAAATCTTTATGATATGTATAATCATCTTTTTTTATTTCTTTTATTATATTCTTTGTTTTTTTCTTTTTATCAAATATATCGCTTGTTTGTGCTATTTTTATTAAATTATTTATAGTATCTATTTTATGGGAAATTTTTGTCATTTTATTTTTTATATTACTCATATCAATACAATCTATATAAGAACTTAATCTTGATATATACTCTTTAGAATCTAACTGTGTGATAAAATACGATGGAATATTATTTCTTTTATTAAATTCCTTTTTATGACCTAAAGAATCAGAGAGTATTACTTGAAGTGTTGTTTTTATAGAATATAATAAATCTATTTGCAATCTTTTATCTTCTTTTCTCTTATCATTTCTTTCAAAAAAATATATTGAAAATGCTAATAAACCGGAAAGGATTATAGAAGTTATTGCCATCCAAAAAGTTAACTTTATACCTCTTAAAGATAAATCCGCAGAAACTAAAGCAATTTTGATTGATTCTAATTCCTTTCTAGTATATACAGTAAATAGTTTATTATAACCGTTATTCACAAATAAATCACTTCCGTAACCACTATTCTTTATGTTGTAATACACCTGCCATACCCCAGTTGAGTCTAATTGAAATATTCTTCTTAGATTAAGAGTATTACCAAAATTATCCTGATAACCTCCATGGGTATAATTCAATTTAAGGGTATATAGTGTATAATTTAGCGGAGGTATATTTATTGGATAGATGTATCTGTTTTCTATACTTGAAAAACCTGTTTTAGGTATTATGTCTAATTCTAGATAAAAAGATGGTATTGTACAATTGTGGTGATTATATATCCCTAAAGTTTTTATTTGTAGATAATCTCTTTCAACACAATCAGGATATTTATATTCACTTAACTTATTTATGCTTTCGACACATTCTAATTCTAAATTTATTAGAATGTTTGGAGAACTACATAGTTCTTGTGCAGATATAACACTCACAGGAAAGATTAAAGCTACTAAAATAAGAGAAACTAAGAATAGATGATATCCTTTCATTTCTTTAAAACAATATCTCCATCTTTATTTATTACCGCTTTAATTATGTCTCCTTTATTCCATTCCTTAGCCCTTACAAGCTGAACTGGAAGTATTATAGAATAAACTTCCCTTCCATCAGGCCTGTTAGTTTTCTGCAATTTCATAGTATAAACTAGAGCCTATAAATATTTATAAACTTTAAGTATTGTAAAAGATCAAATATAGTTCGACTTTGAACCTATATATTTTCGCTCATCGGGGGCGTTTACACTCTTGAACCTGTCTAAATGTGAAATGTGTTATTAAAGGTTCTATAATAGTTTCATGACCTCCTTTCAGTTTTTTAGTAATCATTGTTTTCTCCCTTGTTTTAGTCAAGTTGTAAGTTAAATGAAGGCTCAAAGTAAAATGAACTTGAGCCTCCAAAAAACTTGCAGTATAAGCTTTGTAATGCAATATTATATTTAAACCTTATTAGAATTTTCGTACTTGAACTTGCAAGGGAATACTAAAGCAAAAGATGATCTTGTAAAATACTTAAAATTGTACTGAATTAATAGATATGATATAGCTATCGGCTCCAGCGTGAGCTCTAAAAATGCACGAACAATAATATCTGAAGTATATGGTAAGCTAATCTGCCATAACCTCTTATTTTATTCAAGTCTTAGGACAGAGCCAAAATTTTGAATAGTTTTATATATAATGTAACAACATATATTAAAAATTTTTGTCTTATATTATAATTAATATGAATCACGCCGCGACTTTTCGGACTTCGTCCTCAACTTCATCTCGGAGAACATAACATCGTTATGTAAAATTCGTTTGCCGATCATTACTTATTATCTTTACCCTTATGCCATCCCAAATGTTCAGAAATCTTACTATTAATATAAAAAGAATAACCCAGGTTTGCAATTAATAACCCAATAACAAGTTCTTCAAATCCCAAACTGCCACCGAAGAGTTTACGAATTAACTCAAATATCAAATAAACCATAAATAATACTAACAACCAATATAATATTTTTTCCCAAGTTCTCATAGTTACCCACCAACTACCATACGCACAAACCAAACTAATAATACTACAATAAGAATGATAACAACTAATGAAATAATATCTAATTTTGGAGTTTTAGGCATAAAACTTTAAAGGCATTGGTAACTTAAAAGCTTTTCGGCAAACGAGGCTTCATCCCGCATAAGAGCATAACATAAACTGTTGGGTTAGAGCATAAAAAAGAGGATTTGAGAATTTTAGTTAGTGTGAGCTATATTAGTCCATAAAAATTCATGATTTATTTGTAAAGGAAAATGCAAAAACCATTGGTTTGTGCTGAGGATTAAGCCTTGCTTAATCCTAATATTCTCGTTTAGAAACTTATGTGGGATGAAGCCGGCAAACGAACTCAAAATCCTTAACAGAAGAAGCCGTCCCACAATTCAATTTTTTGTTGATTTTGAATAGTTTTATATATAATGCAAACAACTTAAGATTATATGCTGAAAAGAATAATTCTGTTAGTTGTTCTAGGGGCAATCCTGTATTATGCAGCGACAAATTACACAATAAGACTATCGCCAGAAAGCAGCTCACTGAATTTCATAAACATGCCAGAAGGATTCAAGATAGAAATATTTGCAGAGAATATAAGCGGTTCATTCGTGTCAACACCCGGACCAAATCCTGGACCAAGAATGATGCTTGCAAAAGATAATACTGTATTTGCCAGCGTGCCATCACAAGGAAAAGTAATTGCACTCGAAGACAAAAACAAAGACTCTAAAGCAGACAATAAAAAAGTATTCATAGAAAAACTAAACAGGCCGCATGGTATAGACTATCATGAAGGATGGTTCTACATAGCAGAAGAAGACAGAGTAATCAGGGTGAAAGACGATAATTTAGACAATCTTGCAGACATGAGCAGCCTGCAAGTACTAGCAAAACTACCTGGTGAAGGACACTGGACTAGAACTGTAAAGATAATAAATGAAGAAATGTATATTTCAGTAGGATCAAGTTGCAATGTATGCATAGAAGAAGAAAAAACAAGGGCAAGTATACAGAA
>CAYJAX010000063.1:0-5052 GCA_964368545.1 Candidatus Woesearchaeota archaeon
AACAAATGAAGATACACTTAAGGTTTACAAATTTAATAATGTTACAGATTCATGGAATGCACTGCCTGGTGGGGTTGATACTGCCAATAATTTTGTATTTGGTACAACAACCTCTTTCAGTAATTTTGGAGTTTTCGGCGATGAAATAGCCACTGGTTCTTCTTCTGAATCGTCATCTTCTGCCAAAGGCTCAGCCATTGCAGAATCTTCAGCTAAAGAAGGATTTTCTGTAGACCCTAAAGTTATAGCATCTACAATATTCCAGGATGAAGGAGACTCTGTTTATTTCGACATAAAGAATACTGGCGATAAAAAATTATCATTGTCTCTTGATGTTGAAGGCACAGATCTTGCAGTCCTTGACAAAAAGAATGTTAATCTTGGCATTGGTAGTTCTGACAGTGTAAGACTGGACTTTTTTGCCTTGAGCAAGACTAAACCTGGAATACATACTGGCAAAATTCTGATTAAAGGCGAGTCTTCTCAGGATTTCATTAATCTTATAGTAGATGTAAAGCCACTGGAAGAATTATTTGATGTAGGCATACACGTGCTACCTGAATATAAAATAATATTTCCAGACAGTAATATTGTCAGTTCAATAGTTCTTGAGAACATAGGATTGCGAGGGAGGTTAGTTGATGCAATACTCACTGTTTCCATAACGGACATTAATAAAACAGAGTTAGTTACTACTAAATCTGAAGTTGTAGCTGTCGGTACAAAGTTATCGCTTGTCAGAAGATATAATGTGCCTGAAAGTATAGAAACAGGCAAATACTTAGTTGTTGCAAATGTTGTTTATTCTAATGTGACTATTGAAGCCTTTGATGTATTTGAAGTCATAGAAAGAGGGCAGGAAAAAGAGTCATTACCTATAGGCAATCAGCTAATTATAGTAGGTTTATTGTCTGTGATTGTACTGCTCATTATTATTAACTTCATAAGATTGAGGAAAATAGAGAAGGAAGAAAGAATACATCATCATAATAGGTCCAAATAGGTTTAAGCAATTTTTCTGCGACTTTTATTCAAGCGCATCGTTAAAATTATTGCAAACATCAAAGCCATTACAGCTACGGTAAGTATCAGATAGTCTGTATCTATTCCAAATAATTTTCTCTTTGGCGTAACCTTCAATTCAACTATGCTTGCAACTGTTGTTTTCCCACTAATTAAATCTCCCTGTTTGTAATCTGAGGCAATTATTGTTCCTGTGTAAATTCCTTTTTTCTTAGGGTGTATCTCAACATTGATAATCTTCCAGTTCTTTATCGGCAGATAGTGTGGGATTGGCTCTGGTTCTATAACTATCTTATCTGGCTTTATATTTGTAAAATCTATTATTTGTCCTTCACTTTTCACACTCACATTTAATGCACTATCGCCAGTATTTATGATTAGCACTTCTATGTTTTTTGTTTTTCCTTCTTCAATCTCAAGAGATATTTTAGACGGACTTATGCCAAGCCCGACATCTGCATGCGCAATATTTACAAAAAGCAGAAAAAAGATTGTGCATATTAAAATTTTTTTTCTCATTATACACCTTGTGCGCATTGCTGGGTGTAATTTCCACTGTATGTTCCAACTGCCTGACCTGATGGTATGTCTATCCACAGCCTGTACCATGCAGTGCTTCCAGCAGCAATAAGTTCCCCAACTGGCACTGTTGCATTAAGTGTTAAAGACAATATATTACTTTGGGAAGGCACCATATTAGTTCCATTCGCCCTTGTTGAATTTCCTGCCCATGTCACGTTGCCTATGCCTATTATATTTGCTCCTGAAAGAAAATGCAGGCCTCTGATTGTAACATTTGTCTGCACGTTTGACAGTGTATCTACAGTTATGTTATATGATGTTCCGTTATGTATGTCCTGTACTGGAACTCCTGAAAATGAAGAATTCGGATGATTCCAGTTTCTCGTTGCATTTATATCGTTTGTTCCTGGATCCAGGTTAGCTCCAAAGCTGACATTAAATACTATGCTCGGCCAAGTGCATGCAATTAGTGTCTGTACTCCCAATGTGAGATTTCCTACTTGCGTTGCAGTTGTTGCTCTTCCAGTTATTTCAGCACCGTACAAATAAAAATAAAACAGGCTTATAGAAACAAATAATAATACAGAGATTATTACATAATGATAAACATCTTTACTATTTTTCATGTATTCATTTAATATTAAAAATCATAGTTATAAATCTTTCCTTTTAAAACTGACTGTTAGTCCAGCCCCCTTTAAAATAAAGAATATCAATATCACAAATACTGCTGCACCTGCAATTAACATGTGCGTTCTTGTTATGTAATCAAAAATAGAGACTGTAGGAGTCACCCTAATTTCTATGGCAATGCCAACGCCAACATTACCTCCTAACTGTGAGCCTGGAACTGCTCCGCCAGAGATTGTTATTGTCCCGGAATATCTCTTTTCCTTGTTGGTTGCTTTTGGGCTTATTGTTATTAGAAAATTTTCTCCATTTTTTATTGGTCTTGCATGTGGCTTTGGTTCTGGTTCAAGCACTAATTTTTCTGGAGATACTTTTATGAATTCTGCTATTTCGCCTTCAACACCGATGCTTACTTCTATGGCTCCATCTCCAGGATTGAAAGCCAATAATGACTCTTGTTTTACAGTTCCTCCCTCAACTTCAATAACAAGCTTTGAGGGAGACACTCCTATTCCAACATCTGCTTTAGCTACATTGGCAGTAAACAATACAATTACAAACGAGAATAATATGATTCTTATGTAATTCATTTTCCGTCATTTAATAAGATTTTTACTTGTATATAAATATGTTAGCTATCCCTCTCTCTTACTGTGAAGTTGCTAGTGTAAGTGCCTGATGGCTGCCCTCCAGGTATTCCAACCCAGAAAAATATTCTTTGCACTCCTAGATTTGTCAGTGAGCTGTTTATTATTCCTACACTCGTATTAAGCCTGACTTGTGCATAAGATGGTGTGCTCCAAGTTACATTTTCTATTCTGATGTAGTTTGATGCATTAACAAAATCTCCTCCAGGGGTTATTGAAATGTTGCAATTGCCTGCATCATTATTGCAGGTTATATTATACGTGCTTGGACTATTTCCAAGAGCTGAAATATTCACGCTTCCAGGATCAAGGTCTGTTCCGAACTGCACGTTCGATAGTGAGTCTGAGATTGTTATACTGAATGTTGAACCTATAATGTTTATTATTGTATAATTAGTTACATTTGATAATATCTCTGAATTATCTGAAGTAAAATTTGTTCCAAGTTTCCATGTTTCATCACCTGTAGTATTTATTGTCCAGTTCAGAATGCACGTGTTGCTAACAGTCATTGCCCCGCAAGCCTGTGGGTTTGGTTCTATTGAATAGAATGGTTTTGACTTTAAATTAAATCCTAGGGTCTTATTGTCTGGTAGGTTGGTTGATGCGTTGTATAACAATGTCCCGTTTACTGAACCGCACGAGTCTCCGGGAGTTCCAATGCACGTAACATTGGCAATAAGCACGAATGTTTGATTCTGCGACTGGCTGTTAAAACCTGTAGGGCTTATCAGTGTGCCATTCAGCTCCCCATTTGAGATAGCTCCATCTATTACAGTGCTATTTACCGAAAAGAATATGTTCCTATCACCTTTCCGCCTGTCAACGAGGCAACTGATGTATCAGATTTTGAGATCAAATACTCGCCTTCCAGGCCTCTGGAAACGTTTGCAAGGACACCGAGGGAAGCATTATGGAGCATGTAATCAAGTGTTGTTTCTCCAGTATTGTCTTGTGTGTAAGCCTTTTCAGTATCTCTCAATAAAGCACGCAGTGTGTGGGCGGCAGTAGCTGAAGTGACAGATGTTGATTCCATAAACAAGGATTTTGCACTGATATTCAACTCAGGGAATAACATAAAGAACTGCCTGCTCATGGCTATTCCTGCAGTTCTCTGGACATCGTCCTGGTATGAAAAGAATTGCACTGTTTTCAGCTGGTTCGATTCAGTAATAGAGTAATTATAAGTTAAAAACAGCTCTGCCATCAGTGAAGATACAGGAACTCCGAAAACTGTAACATTTAATGTATACGGCCCGTTTGTTTTTCCGCCGCTCAAGTTGAACAGCTGGGAAGCGTTATACAGAATAGTCCACTCCGAGCCTTCAGTGTTGGCATCAAATGTATGATTCTTACGATACAAAATATTACGGTTTATGTCCGCAGCAATCCTTCCGTCAACCATTGTTGCAGTTCCAGACCAGCCGTTAATCTTAATATAAGCGCTTGTAACATTGATTGCTTCCTCGGGAACAGGTACCACAAAGTCAAAAGTTGAATTAAAGCCTGATCCTCTCGAGACATTATTTGAGCCTATTAGGAAGCGGACAGTGCGCTGTTGATTTTTAGAGGAATTATCATACTCATATGTTATCACAGCACGGGCACTCAGCAGGGAAACATTAGATGTGCTGTTCATGAATGCAGTATACTGTGTTGTACTATTAAATGTGACATTATAGATCAGGGAAGCGTTATACAAAACATAAAATGGCTGCGTAGCAACACTTGATCCAAGACGCGCATTAATATTCCTCCCTGAAGTGGCAAGTGTAAAATTTAACGAATTGTTACTTCCTCCTTCAGAAACTCCCTCAAACTCTAAAAAAGAAGAATGTATCCTGATACTGCCTGATTCTGGAATGAAGACGCTAAAGGGAAAACGCACAAGCGCAATGTTATTATTTGATGTAGCATTCTGCCCGACAAAATAATACACTGTCTTTAACTGCCTCGGAGAAGAAGTGTTATACTCATACGTAAGGATAAATTTCGTTGACAAGAGAGACACCTGGTCACCGACAAAAGTCACGTTTAAGTTATACGGTCCGTTAGTGCCGTTGTAAATATTAGGTGCAAAGGGATAACGAACAACAAACTGCTGCGTCTCTCCAAGGCTATCTAAGGAAATTGAATTTCTGTTTCTGTCATCAATATCAACTTTAATCGTGTTGTCAGCAACGCCTTGGGAAATCCCTCTTATTTCTACCCACGCATACCTTTTCACAGC
>CAYJAX010000064.1:0-5014 GCA_964368545.1 Candidatus Woesearchaeota archaeon
ATTAGTCACGTGATTGCCTCCGAGAACAATCTTGATATGCGGGAATTCTTTCTTTAAGTAATTTGCAAGATCTTTTACAATGCCAACCTTTATTGTTATGACAGACATGCCTATCAAGTCCGGCTTGAAGATTTCTATTTCTCTTTTAAGTTCTTCATAGTTCCATTGGTGAAGATCGTTGTCAATGATTTTTACTTCATAGTATTCTCTTTCTAGCATTGCAGCAAGCCAGCAGATACCTAGCGGGGGGTAAGTGATTTTAGAAACATCCCATCTTGCCTGCTTACCTAAGGCAGGATTCATTAATAGAACTTTTAAGCCCATATCATGAGAAATAATTGAAATTATATAAGTCTTTCTCTGAGTTGATTTAAATTTTTTTAGAATAGATTTTTTGTCTGAGTATATGTATTAGGAAAGTATATAAAATCTTTAATAAATTTCTCATTTAATATGATTTACGCGCCAATAATTTATGCACTGGCAGTTAATGTAGTGTGTATAGTAATATTAAGCTATAAATTTATGCTGGTTTTGCACTACATGGGAGAAAAGCTGACAATATCCTATTCTATCGCAATAGTGAGTCTGGGGCAAGTGTTAAGTTACATAACGCCGCTGAATCTTGGAGTGCTTGCTGTAAGGTCTGTTTCTGGCAAGATTCTTGCGAATGTTGAACCAAAAAAGATGGTTTTTGCAACTCTATTCGACCAGTGGTTAGAATTATTAGCGCAGGTTGTTATACTGGCATTGCTTATGGTATCTGTAGGGTTTAAGGCTTTAAAGTTTGGTTTTGGTTATTCTGCTGTATTATTTGTTTTAGCAATAATAATGATGGCGTTTATTTTTTATAAACCTGAGAGAAGCATTAATTTTATATTAAAATTTAAGTCATTAATTCCAGGATTCTTAAGGAAAATATTAAGAAGAAAGATTAACAGCAAAGACATAGTAGGATTTTCTGAGCAGTTTGAGAGCTACAAATTATTAGAGAGGAAAAAGATTTTAGTTCTATTGTCAGTATATATAATTTTTGTATTGGTATATCCTTTAATATTTTATTTGTTGCTTGATATTTTTTCAATAAGTCTTAGTTATATCAACTCTTTTATTTTTGTCTGGCTTTCTTACATTTTAGGGAGAATATCAGGCATACCTGGAGGACTTGGAGCTAGGGATGTATCACTGGCCGGATTAATTACAGCACAGGGAATAGGTATAGGTTCTGTAGTGATGATTATATTTTTATACAGGATAGTCACAATGCTGCCTTCATTTATTATAGGAATACCATTATTATTTTATTGCAAGAATGAAAAATAAAGGAGTTTAGATAATTTAATAAATTATATGTTAGGTATAGAAAATTCATGACTAATATAAAAGAACATTTTGAGGAAATAGCAAAAGACTATGATTACTACAAGAAGAAGAATTGGTATTATTACTATAACCTGAAAGAGTTGTTGAGAGAAAAGATAAAAGTTAATTCTAATGTTTTTGAAGTTGGCTGCGGAACAGGAAATTTGATTTCATATGTAAAACCAAGAAGAGGTTTTGGTATTGATATAAGCAAGAACATGATAAAAATAGCTAAGCAAAAACACTCAAAGGAAAAGAACTTAAAGTTCATGACTGGAAGTGCAGAAGATTTCAAAACAATAGAGAAATTTGACTACATTTTTATGGCTGATGTTATCGAACATTTAGGCAGTGTAGAAAAGACAATTAAAAATATCTCTAAAATAATGGATAAGAAAACACTGTTTATTGTAACAATGATAAACCCAATATGGGAGCCGATACTCATGTCGCTTGAGAAACTGAAAATGAAGATGCCTGAAGGACCTCACAACAGGGTAAATTTAAGATATTTGAAGAAAGAGTTCATTAAAAATAAATTAGAACTGGAGAGAATAAGTTATAGAATAATAATTCCAGCACCAATACCATTAGTTGCAGATTTTTTCAATTCATTTTTTCACAGAATGCCTTTGGTTAAAAGGATGTGTTTGGTACAGGTATTGGAGATACGGAAAAATAGATAATTATTTATGCAATCTTCCAAATAAATTCAACAGCGTTATATTTGTAATTAGTGAAAGGTTTATATAACTGTCTGGATTTTTAATCTGTAAATATTAAAAAATTAGTCTATGAAAAAAAACACTCTGAAACTTCTGGATTTTGCAACATTAACATTTAGTATAATGATATTTTTATTAGGAGTGTTACTAAACACCAGGTTCTTTGAGTGGTATCTAAGGCACGAACTTTCTGAGCAGACAATTTTAAAGATTCATATTCTACAGTCAATGGTAATTTCTTTAAGTATAATATTATTTATGCTTGTTTTTCTTGAATTAAAAAATAAGATAATGTTTATAGAGTGGATTTATCTGAATAAGAAAAAAATCACATTATTAATAGCAACTATAATTTTATTCTTTTTATTTATGGAGTTTACATTGAGAGCATTATATCCTATATCTCCTCAGATAGATAGGGATTATATACCAAGGTTTTTTTTTGAAAAACATGATATTTTAGGATACAAGATGTCTGACAACTTTGAAGGTTACATGAAAGCAGATGAATACAATTCGTACATAAAAATAAATTCTGAAGGTCTGAGAGACAGAGAGATTAGTGGAGAAAAAAATAAAATATTAGTTCTAGGAGATTCTTTTGCATTCGGTTGGGGTGTAAGCAATGGAGAAACATTTTCTGATTTCATAGAAAATAAAGAAAATATGGAAGTCATAAATGCAGGTGTCGGCGGTTATGGGACAGACCAGGAATTGTTATACTTGAAAAATTACGGAGTAAAATATAAGCCTAAAGCCGTAATATTGACAATTTTTGTAGGTAATGATTTAAGCGACAACGTGAATGCTACAAACTTGACTGTAGTTGACGGGTTTTTCTTGAGAAATTTTAGAGAAGAAGAGAGAAGAAAATCTCATGTTTACTTATTCTTCTCAGGCAGAATAAATAATATATTTAAAAAATACAATAACAAGTCAGGATACGATGAATTGTTTGATAAGAGAGAGTTCTATGAAGTACTAGCTGGAAGAACGCAACAAGAGAATAATGAGTGGGAAACTACATTATCTCTGATAGAAGAGATGTATGACTATACTCAAGAAAATGATATAAAATTAATTATAGTAAATGTCCCGCCCAAGAAGTTTTTTCCACTTGATAAAGAAGCATATAGTATTATAAAAAGCAGAAGCAGATTACATGAGTTCACTGAAAGGCGCAAAATAAAGTTCATAGACCTTGCAGAAGAATTTGGAAGTGAAGACAGGCCTGAAAATTTTTACTACAAAATAGACGGGCACTTCAACAAGTTAGGGCACGAAAAAGTTGCAGAAATAATGCGCAAGGAACTAAAGAATGAAGGAATTATCTGATTTTATATATCCTGACTTTTCTCTCTGAAGAAGAATTATAGTTGTCATAGACTTTTTTAAAGGAATTTGGAACATTTGACTCTATAACCAAACTCTGCATTTCCGGTCTTATGATTATTGCTTTTTCATCTAGGATTATGTAATCAACTTCTAAATCCTTTAAAGCTTGCAGGGATGAATTAATGTCTTTAGTGAAAGGTGGCTGCAGTGTGGTTAGGTTGCCTCCAGAAAACCCGCTGCCCACAACTTTTGTGTTATTGAAATTATACATTATATTGCCCTGGCCGTCAAAAACTACAACTTTGCCTTGAAGATTTTTTGCAGTCCATAAAGCCCAATCAAGCTCGTGATTCATAGGATCTTCCTCTATGGAATTAACAGCGTTGATGCTTGCCTTCATAGATATAGCTATAAAGATTATTAAAATAATTGCAACAAAGATATTTTTTATCTTGCGGATGTTGTCAGCTGTATATTTTATTCCTAAAGTGCTGATAATCAAGATTATAGGTACAGTAGGATAAAGGTATCTTGGATAAGTGAATGAGCCGTATATTGGAATATGAAATATGAACCATACAAAAATTGAGGTTATTATAGGAATTTTGAAGTTTTGTTTTTGTTTAATAAATAAGCTGAATATTCCCAGTACAAAAAACAATATTAGCAAAGGACTTATAATCACAAAAATATAGGAATAAACAAGTTTTATGAAGCCTGAAAAGAACAATTTGTTGACTATTGTAGCAAGGCTATTACTGCTGAGGAATTCTGTTATTGTCGGGATTTTTGTATTCGGAGCCCATGCTTCCTGGCCAGAGCTGAGAAGAAAACCGCTCTCTCCGCCAAAATCAAAGAAAGAACCATGATAATAATTTTTTAGCAGCATGTAGGGGGATATTGATGCAGAGAATATAATGATCATAATTAATAGATGGATATAATTCCAGTTTCTGACTTGCTTTTTCATTAGAATATAAGAGAATAAGACAATTAATAATGTAAATAAGCCGTTAACCCTTATAATTGAGCAGAGTGCCGCCAATATTGATGCAACAAAAATATATTTATAATTCTCATAAGACTTGATAATGAAGTAAATCATGAACATGAATACGAAAGTGAATAGTGGTTCGCTGAGTCCTGATACAGAAGTGATTATCATGAAGTAATCGAAAGTCAGGAACAGCATTGAAATAATAACATAATTCTTTGGCAGTATTTTTTTGGATATTAGGAAAACAGGAATAAAAATTAGAGAGCCGACTACTGCTGAAGATAGTTGTAAAATATAACCTTGGATGTAAATGGAAGTGTTGCTGAATTTTAGCATGAACAAGGAGGCTAAAAGTGGCCATCCCATAGCACCAGCTCTGTTAGGCTCAAAATTTCCTGCCAGTATTTCTTTAATCTTGATAAGGTAGACAAATGCATCCTGCTTTAGTAATATATCTGGTATGAAGAGGATTCTAACAGCTATGTTTATAATAAAGATCAAGAATAAAATTAGCTTAAAATGAGATTCTGCGAAATAGTTTATTCTGTCTAAATTAAGCTTCATATTATAAATCTTCTTTAAGTAATTTCTCAGT
>CAYJAX010000065.1:0-5007 GCA_964368545.1 Candidatus Woesearchaeota archaeon
CTCCCAACAAGCGCTGAGCTTACCGCAGAATCTATGTTTGCGTCATCAAAAACTATGAAAGGCGCTTTACCCCCCAGCTCCAAGTGCACTTTTTTTAAATTGCCAGAAGCAATCTGCATTATTTTTTTACCAGTCTCCGTATTTCCAGTCAGAGTTATCATATCTATACCATGATGCCTAGCTAACTCACTTCCAACTTCATCACCCAAACCCGTCAATACATTTATCACCCCATCTGGGAATCCTGCTTTCTTGCTTAGTCTTGCAAGTTCTAGTGCAGTTAATGGAGTTGTTGATGCAGGCTTAATTATTATTGTGTTTCCTGCTGCAACAGCTGCCAGTTTCCAACAAGCAAGCATAAATGGATAATTCCATGGAATAATTGCCGCAACTACACCTATTGGCTCCCTCTTAATTATTGATAAACCATCAGGAGAATATTTGTAAGCTGACTTTCCTTCCATTAGTCTTGCAGCTCCAGCATAAAATCTTAAGTTGTCTATAGCAAACACAAAGTCTGACTCCTTAGACATCTTTATAGACTTTCCTTGGTTAATTGATTCCATCTTTGCAAGCCTGCTCATGTTTTTTTCCACCAGGTCTGCCAGTTTGTACATCAATCCTGATCTTTCCGCAGGCGTTGTGTTTCCCCACATATCGAATGCCTTTCTTGCAGATTCTACTGCCAAGTTTACATCTTCCTTATTACTCCTCTGTACTTTAGCAATTACTTTCTGAGTGTAAGGATCTATAACATCTGTAACTCTACCAGAAGCAGATTTTACTTCTTTTCCATTAATAAAATTCAAGTATTCCATATAACCTCTTTTTTGAAATTTTTTATTAAACTAGTTTTCTAATTCATGCTGTCCCTCATATGATTCATCCAACCTTTCAGGCAAAAAATTATTCAGAAAACCTCTTATGGCCTGAAAAAATATTTCCTCTGCCATCTCTTTCTTTGACATTGATTTTAGTTCTTCTTTCATGCTCTTCCAGAAGTCTTCAAATGCCTCTTCTGTAAATGATGATGCCATAATTTCTATGGTTTCGTCTCTATCCTTGAGCTCTCCTTCGTGTTTTTTTCCACAGAATTTACACGGCGGATTATCTTCTGAATCTTCCATTATACCGTTTATATATAATGATTAATATAAGCTTTTCTAAAATCTCGGTTTTGTTATGATATGCAAGATCATGCTTCAGCAAAATAAATATTCCGAACCGCAATCTGATTTAGAAACTGTTATAAACTTCATTTCAGATTAGCTGATAAATGTTTGACAAGAAAATTAAAAATGTTAAAGCCATCCAGATTCTAGACTCAAGAGGCAACCCAACAATAAAGACTTATGTATCTACTCGCAGATATTCAGCCTCTGCTCTAGTGCCTTCTGGCTTGTCAACAGGTAAGTATGAATCATTTGAACTAAGAGATAAATTCAAAGCCTATCATGGGATGTCAGTCACAAAAGCCTTAGATAATGTTAATTCTGTTATTGCTCCTAAGATTATAGGCAGTGATGTCACAGAACAGAAAAAAATAGATGAAACAATGATAGCAATTGACGGAACTAAAAACAAGTCAAAACTCGGAGCTAACGCAATACTATCAGTTTCTCTGGCAGTGTCGAGATGCTCTTCACTTGTTCTAGGAATTCCGTTGTATAAACTATTTAAAGGTAGAAATGTATTACCAGTCCCATTCTGCAATGTAATAAATGGAGGAAAACATGCCGGAGGTGGTCTGCAATTTCAGGAATTCATGATAGCGCCTGTCAAGGCCAAATCTTTTTCAGAAGCAGCACAGATTGTTTCAGAAATATATTACACACTAAAACAGGATATAGCTAAAAAGTACGGAAATAATGCAATAAATGTCGGTGACGAAGGCGGATTTGTTCCTCCACTAGACAACTCCTCAGATGCTTTCGAGCTTATACTTAAATCTGTTGAGGAGAACGGATATGAAGACAAAGTCAGGCTTGCTTTAGATGCTGCAGCTTCACAATTTTACAACAAAAAAACAGACAAATATGAAGTTGAAAAAAATAAAAAACTTAACAGGTACGAATTAGCAGACTATTACTTGAATATAGCCAAGAAGTACAAACTATTTTCCATTGAAGACCCATTTGACCAGGAGGATATTGAAGGTTTTAAAGAACTAACTTCCAAACTTAACATACAGATTGTTGGCGATGACTTGACTGCTACAAACATTGAAAGAATATCTCTATCTATAAAAGAAAAACTTTGCAATTGTTTATTATTAAAATTTAATCAGACAGGCACATTGACTGAAACACTAAACGCTGCTAAAATAGCTTCTGATTCTGGCTGGAATGTCATGGTAAGCCACAGGAGCGGAGATACAGAAGATGGTTTTATCTCAGACTTGTCTGTAGGTTTAGGTTGCGGGCAAATAAAAATAGGAGCTCCTTCCAGAGGGGAGAGAACTGCTAAGTTCAACAGGCTTCTGGAAATAGAATCTGAGCTGGGAAATAAAGCAGTTTATGGAAAATAACTACAAAATATTTTTTATTTTATTTTCAAAGCTTTTTTTAGAGCACTCTTGTCAAAACCGACAATTATCTTCCCCATTATATTTATTACTGGGACTCCCATCTGTCCAGATTCTCTAATCATCCTTTGAGCAGCTTTCTCGTCCTTGCCAACATCTACTTCCTTGTAACTTATACCATTTTCTTTAAAGAAATCCATCGCCATATGACAATAAGGACAAGTCTCTGTTTTATAAATTATTATCTCATTATTCCTTCTTTTTTTTGATTTTTTTCCCATTGTATTCATCATTATCATATTGCATATTTGCTTAATAATACTATCTTTTAAATATTTCTACTATTTATCTAAAAGATCAAAATAATTATATTTTATTAAGAATATCAAAATAGTTATTAATGTGTTTGCTGTATTATATTAATGCTTAAACTAAAACCATACATCCAAACCAAGTCAAATTGCGGTCCGACAAGCCTGAGAATTGTGCTGGGATATTATAATATTAACAAGTCAGAGAAATATTTAGCAAAGCTCTCAGGATGCACTATAAAGCACGGCACTGAACCAGAAGGCCTGCTCAAAGCAGCTGAAAGTCTAGGCCTTAAAGGATTTGTAAAGTATAATTCAGATATTAAAGATATCAGAAAATACGTTGTTAATAAAACTGTGCCTGTGATAGTTAACTGGTTTTCTATTAGTCCTATTAGCGCAGAAGGGCATTATTCTGTTGTTGCAGACATTAACAGAAACAATATTTATCTCATGGATCCTGAATCTGGCAGTATAAGAAAGATCAAGCTCAGCGAATTCAAAAAATTGTGGTTTGATTTCAAGGGAGAATTCATCAACTCCAACGATGACTTAATACTCAGGGCAATGATAGTAATATACAAATAAGAAATATGGAAAAAAATAGATTACACAAATGTCCAGAATGTAAACTATATTATACAGATTTCTCTACAGCTAAGAAGTGCGAAGCATGGTGCAGAAAGCATAAGAGCTGCAATTTCAACATAATTAAGTTTGCTGTTAAAATTGATTAATCATGATAAGCTGATTTTTTTTCCCATTAATAATTAACCAATATCTCGATATCTTTTCCGAATATGTTCTTTAAACTCTCAAAAATCTTCTCTTTAATAAATACTTTATCAGGCAAGTTAACCTTCATCATCTCCTTTTCCAGCTCCTCCAAAGAACTCTTCTCTACACTGCCAAGGCCTCCGTCGTTCTTTATCAGAGATTTTGAAACTTCTTTTTCCTGAGCGTCTATGTCGTTGACTATGTAAGCAAACTTGTCCAAGAGTATTGCCTCTCCATACTTATCCCCGTACTTGAACCTTATTTTTGCCCTCTGGAACTCAAGCCCCCTTTTTCTCTGTATAAATTCTATTAATGATTTAGTAAACAGTCTTGCCTCTCTTCTTATTTTCTCCAATTCTGCCCAGTTTATGCTCTTGTTTTTAGAATTATTCTTAGTATCAACAACTAGTTTCAGTATATCCATGTGTTTTTCCTGGAACAGCTTCTTTTCTTCCACCAAATGTTTCTTAAACAGGCTAACAAGCTGCGTCTTGTTCTTGACTTCTATATTGTTAAGCTTTAGTGTATCTTCCACAACTTTCATACAGGTATTGTAAGTGTCCTCTATGCTCTCCTTGTCTCTTCTCGTCTGTATCTGCTCAAATAGCTTTTTTATTCTCTTAATATAATCTTCAGCATCTTTCAGCAATTCATCGATATCCCTTCCCTTTACCTCTTTTAGTGTCCCATGCTCTATGTCCTTGTAATATTTCCTTATCTTACTAAGAATATCAACATATTTCTTTTCAAGTATCTTCTCTTTTTTCACAAATATTTCTTCCATAAGCTCTATTGTCTCTTTCGGCGTTGGAGGAGCTATTCCGTAAAGCATAAGTGCAGCCTGTGCAGGATTAAGTATGGCATAATACAAATCCTCACCCATTATTCCTATCATCTTTCCCTTAGTTCTCTGTATAAGCCTCTCCCCCATGTCCATCTGAAAGTCTATCGCTTCAGGCGAGGGCCTTATTCTTCCCATCTTAAGCAGAAGCTTCCAAGGCATGAATACTCCTCTATCGTATATAGGCACTCCATCTCTCAAGAATGTATATATCACAGGGTTTGCGTCTTTTATCGCATCCCAGAAATCTGTCAGTATGTAAGTCTGTATATGAAATGCTTTCTTTACTCCGGTAAGCTGAGATGCTTCATAGCCCATTCCCCTTATTATAGCCAACAACTTGTCTTTCAGCTCTATTCTTGTCATCTTCTTTACATCAGTGTCATCTATGACTATGGCTACATCTATATCAAAACTTTTAGCATCTCCCCTGAACAAACTTCCAACTGCAACATAGCTTACAATATACTTGTCAAACTTTTTCAGCACTAAGTTTTTATGAAGCTCTGATATCTTAACTGCTGCCAGAAATTCTTTAGGATCGTAAAGAGATG
>CAYJAX010000066.1:0-4857 GCA_964368545.1 Candidatus Woesearchaeota archaeon
GTGATGTTTCCTGTCTGGGTAGGATATCCAGTCAACCTAGTAAAGTGTCCCATTAAAAATCCTATTATGGTCACTATTATCACAAATATATATAAGTAGAGCCTTCCCATTTAACACCCCTTACAATTAAACTGAATTCTTTCTATATTTATTGGTTTCTAAACCTATTTCTTTTAATTATACCTTTCCTTTTTAGTATATACCAAATATTAGCTGCTAAAAGCATTAATGTTACCAGCACGGCAGTCATGCCTGTAATCTGTTTTCTTGTTAACATATTAAAATAGTTGTCTCTTGGTCTAACTTCTAGAATAAATCTTGATGCTACTGCTCCAGTTGTTATTAGACCTCCAAATCCCGGGTTCACAGAAGCTACCACGCTTCCTGTTATATTAACTGCTCTTTTTGGAGCCATTAATATCATAATTATTTTTTTTCCATTTACTGGAGGAAGCCTGTGAGGCTCTGGCTCTGGCTGAAGATCAACTTCTACAGGACTAAATTTCACATATTTCTTTAGTTCGTCAGAAGCCTCTAACTTTGCTGTTACATTCATGTCTCCAGTATTGTATACTGTGTATTCGTAACTTTTCTCAGTTCCGCCATTTATAATGTCAACTACTTTTGCAGGCGATATTCCTATACCGACACTTGCATGTGCTATTTTTGCAAATATAATAATTAAAACAAAAATCAGAAAGTAATTCCTGCTCATTTTAATAAACTCCGTAATCCTTATTTTTTATTCTTTTCTAAACTAGTTTTATCTTTCTCTCACTATAGCTATCTTCAATCCCTTCTTTCTCATTACGATTGTTGTTACTACTAATATTATTAGTAATAGCACGCCAATGCTCCCCATAATTACCTGTTTTTCAGTTAAGTAATCCCATATATGTTTTGGAGGGCTTATCTCCAGCTCTACTCTTGAAGCTACAGCTCCTGAACCCCCGAAGCTTGATCCAGGCACTGACCCAGCAGTTGCCACCACATGTCCCACTATTGTCTTTGTAGCTCTTTCAACAGGCGCTTTAATTGTTACAGTTATTGTCTTTCCATTTACTGGAGGAAGCCTGTGAGGCTCTGGCTCTGGCTGAAGTATTGCCTCCTGCGGATAAAATTTTGCTATTCCAGTTATCCCATCACTTGAAGACAACTTTATATTAAGAGGAATGTCTCCAGTATTATATATAATGAATGTGTAATTTTTTTCTTGTTTACTCTCTATTTTATCAAATATTTTTGAGGGAGATATACCGACTCCTATACTAGCATAAACAATATTCAGATTTAATAAGAAGAGTACTAACAAGATTACGATTTTTTCATTTTTCATTTTTTATGTTGTAGCAGCAGTGCATGTATGGGTGTAGTTTCCTGTGTAAGTTCCTTGCACCTGGCCTCTTGGTACTAGCAGCCAGAATCTATACCAAACTGTGCTTCCTGCTGCAAGCTGGTTTGAGAAGTTTCTGGTTCTTGTTGCTAGTTTTGGATCTCCGTCTTTTATTAGTGTGAGGTTGAATCCTTCAAAGTTTGTTCCTGGTCCTATGCTGCTGTTGAATGATCCAAGGTATGTGAAGTTGTGAATATTTCCGGCAGAATCAGTGCCGTTGCCGTTGCTTTCATTACTCATCCATGTAATATTTGTAAGCCCCAGAACATTAGCCCCTGATAATAGATGTGCTCCCTCTATTGTTATATTCAGGCTGTCTGTGTTTGTCGAGTCTGCTGTTACGTTGTAATGCGTCCAGTTTATTCCTGCGTTTTGCGCTCCACCTCCCGTGTACCCTTCAAAATTCTTAGACGCATTGTATATAGATCCCTGTGATAATGACTGAGACAGTCCAAGACCGAAGCTCACGTTTAGTGCTGCATTGCTCCATGTGCATGCCAAGCCAGTTACTACATTTGCTGTGAAGTTTCCTATAGTGCTTGTTGGAGCTCCAGTTATCCTATACACCCCACTATCTGATGTAAAAAAGTAACCTATGAAAAATCCAAGCAATATGAACAGAAAGAAAAGTGTGAGTATTGTTACAAATCCCCTTTTACTACTAATAAACATCTTAACATTTCTATGGAACTAATTATTTATAAACATTTCTTAACTCAAAGTTTATCTGAAATGAGACAGTTTACTGCAATATTTTAAATAATGAATCTTAATATCTTCGGAGTAAATGAACATTCTGAAGCTATTCCAATCGCAGCAATCTGTAGAAACAATCCATTACCTGCTTGAGTCTGCCTGCCTTTCAAGTTCTAGCTTTTTTGATATCGCCTGGCTTGTCTGGTCTATCTTGTACGCCTTTATTATTTCTTCTGCCAGTGCCTCATACAGTTTCTTTTTAGTGTTAAAGCTTTTTGCGTATGCTCCTTGAGTTATTTGCCTTAATGCCATATCTACCCTTCTCTGCGGGCTGCAGTCTACTGCTTGTGAGTATCTTGCTCCTCCATATTCTATTGTAGTTATCTCTTCCCTTGGAGCTGCATTTTCCACTGCCTTAACAATTATTTTTATCGGGTTTTCGTTTGTTTCTTTTTCTATAAGCTTCATAGACTTTAGCAGTGTGTTGTATGCGTGTATGCCTTTTCCCGAGAATGGTCCTGAAGTCCTCAGATGTTTTTTACCCCTATGACCTGTGGTTGTCATCTTTCCCATAAGCCTTTCCAATATGTGATTTTTGCTTTTCCCAAACCTATTATTTGAATTTCTGCCGAATGTTATAGGTATTATCTGCTGTGGCAGTGAGATATACTTCTTTAATCCTGGATCAGTCACTTCTATTCCCTGATAGCTCCACTTATTTAATAGCTTTATTTCTGTCATGTTTAAATACTAAATATCATTAATATTTAAAAACCTATGCTTATTGCGTACGTTGTTAGGTGCTTGTAATTCCTAAACCTAAATTTTCTAAGATTATTTGGCAGTATCATATTTTATTTATATAATTTAACTTTATAGTAGTTACATATAGAAACCTTTATAAATCTTGTTATATTTCAGAAATACTATGGAAATAAGGGATGCATCTCAATTTGATGTTGGTTATGTATTTAATAGGCCTGAAATAGAATTAACTTTAAGTTCAGAATACTTAGAATTTCTTAAAGAAGCAGGTGTTGTAGATATTAATGAAACGCCTAATTTATTTGTTGCCAGTCAGCTTTTAAGAAAAGATCCAAGAGTTGAAGAAATAGTTAAGGAGTGTAATATTAGTTGCAACTATGCAGAAGACGGAACTGTTGATTATATATCTCGTCCAAATGCTGAAAAATTAATTAGTGGTCTTGGAGGCATTATTCTTCCAGTAGGCATCACATATAGGCTTCTTCTTCCTGCGTTGATGAAAGCAGCAGCAGAAGGCATTAAATTAGCACAAGGAACACTTGAACAAATGACTAAATATAGGACAGAATGGCTATATAGGACAGAATGGCTTAATGATCGGATACTTGATGAAACAAGATTAAAAATAGGAAAAGCAGAACAGATATTAGATTTCGTAAAAAATGATGGGTATTTTAATAGGGAAGACATTGGTCCTTATGGCTATCCTAACAAAGTAAGAGATTCAGGAAGATTTTATTATTGGTGTCTAAGAGGAAAAGAAATTGCGGCTATTCGTGTCAGGGGCTCCGATTTGGACTTGTCCCTTCTTAGGGTGCCTTCCTTTGAGGACGACTGGCTTGGGGTACGTTTCGCAAAATTTTTTTAGAGATTAAATAACAGTCCCAACATAATTAAGAAATAAACCAATGTTTTAACTATTTTTATTTCTAAACAAGCCGTACATTTGACATCTATTTTAAGCCACTACTTTTTGACAGAAATGCTTATTAAAATTTCAAGCCTGATAATCAGACAAGCTAGTCTGTTTGCTTCCTTTTATAAGGCTTTCAAAGTCTATATTGAAAAATACCAAGATAGAATCAGCAATTGGTTTAATTTGTTTTTCTATATAATGTTCATAATCAATTTTATGTTTTAAATTCTGGATAGGCTCTGGTCCATCTTCAGTAATTAAATATTCTATCCTATTGCTTTCTAGATGTACTAATTTTCTGGCAGCCTTGACATGCGGGGGGGTAGTTTTCAAATAGTGTTTTAATTCTTTTCTTATATTCTTTTTGTAAACCAAGAGTTTATCAGATTCACCTTTCTTAATATCATCAACAATTTTCTTTGTAAAATCAACAATATCTTTGTTATGAAATACTCTGTCTAATAGCTCATATTGATATTTCTTGGCTAACTCAGTCCAGTCTCCCCTTACAAACTCTAAACCTGTAAATTGTATTTCTTCTTTATTATTTTTCTTAATTAAACCAGCATACCTTTTCTTTGCCCCAATTTCACTTTTTCTTAACTTAGGCATTAAACACTTGATAAAACATTTATCATAACTCAATTCTAAAAAACTTTCTCTATTATATTCTTTTTTCACAAGATCAGTATAAAAATTATTTATATGTTCTGCAATTTTCTTTCCAATATTGTCTGCCTCATCTGCACTTTTAGCATTAGAGATTACAAAAGAGCTGTCTGTGTCATTGTATATAACATTATAGTTCATCTTCTCAATTTCTTGCGAAGTTAATTTAATTATGTGTTGTGCAAAATAAGTTATGCTATTAGTCATATTAATGTCAAAGAACCTACATGCAGGATTTGCCATAATCCCAAACATGCTATTCATGAGGATTTTTATTGCATGCCTTGTTAGTTCATCTTTTTCTTTTCTAGCTATTTCTCTTTCTTCCCATAATCTCTGAATAAGCATAGGTAAAATTCCATTTTCATTTCTAAAACATGCACCATTTGGAGCCTTAATTAAATCTTTTCCTTTGCAG
>CAYJAX010000067.1:0-4782 GCA_964368545.1 Candidatus Woesearchaeota archaeon
GTAATATTATTTTCTCCTTCGGCCAATAATACTGCTGTTCTTACCATGCTCGCTCCCATGTCTATTGCTATTTCATTTGTCACATTTATACTCGCATTTTCATCACCAAAATGCAATTCCTTTATTCTGCATCTTGAGTTTTCTTTTAGAATGAAGCTGTTTATTACATTTGCTTCTGCTGTTTTATTTTTTATTGTATATTCAATTAATAGTTCAGAATTTTCCTCTATAACAATAATATTCTTCTCTGTTATTTCTTCGCTTAACTCTTTAGTTATTTTTAGCATTGTCTTTATCCCTCTTGGTACTATTATCACAAGACCATTGCTGAATTCATTATTATCCTCAAGTTTCAAGTATTTGTCTGCTTCCTTGATGTGCCTGACTATTATGTCTTTATTCTTTATTTCATAGTCCAGATTATTTTGAAATACCTCATTCTGCTCTGCATTTTGTTCTTGTACGGTTTTCATTTTATGCTATAGAATCTTCCATTTCTAGTCTTATTAATTTGTTAAGCTCTATCGCGTACTCCATCGGCAGTTCTTTTGTGAATTCTGATATAAAACCCAGAACTACCATGCTCATTGCTTCTGTTTCTGTAAGCCCTCTAGAAACTAAATAAAATAATTGGTCTTCTCCTATCTTTCCTACTGTTGCTTCATGTGTTATTGTTGCGTCGTTTTCTTCTATCTGCATTGTCGGGTAAGTGTCTGATCTTGATATATCGTCAAGCAATAAAGCGTCACATCTTACAGTTGCTTTCACATTTTTAGCGTTTTTTCCAATTCTTAATAGGCCTCTGTATGAGCTTCTTCCACCGTCTTTGCTTACAGATTTTGAGATTATTCTAGATGTTGTATTTTTGGCTAGATGTACTGCTTTTCCTCCTGCATCTTGCTGTTGATTTTTTCCTGCATAAGCTACTGATAGTATGTCTGCCTTTGCATTTTCTCCCATTAAATAAACTGAAGGATATTTCTGCGTGATCATGGATCCCAAGTTCCCGTCTATCCATTCTACAGTAGAATTTTCATATGCAAATGCCCTTTTGGTTACTAGGTTATAGACATTGCTTGACCAATTTTGTATTGTTGTGTACCTTATTTTGGAGTTTTTGTTGGATATTAATTCAACTACTGCCGCATGAAGCGATTCGCTTGAGTAAGAAGTTGAAGTGCATCCTTCCAAGTATGTAACCTCAGCAGCATCGTCAGCTATAATTAAAGTTCTCTCGAACTGACCCATATTTTTTGCGTTTATCCTGAAGTAAGCTTGCAGTGGCGCTGTTACTTTTACACCTTTAGGCACGAAAATAAAAGATCCTCCAGACCACACAGCTGTATTTAATGCAGAAAATTTATTGTCTCCTGCAGGAACTATTTTTCCGAAATGCTTTTTTACAATTTCAGGATATTCCTTTACTGCCGTGTCCATATCACAGAATATTACTCCCTGCCTAGCCAGGTCCTCTCTTAATTTATGGTAGACACTTTGCGACTCAAACTGAGCTCCAGATCCTGCCAGGAATTTTCTTTCAGCTTCAGGCACTCCAAGCCTTTCAAATGTTCTCTTTATTTCTTCAGGCACGTTTTCCCAGTTGTCTTCTGTTTTCTCATTTGACTTTAGGTAGTAGATTATATTATCAAAGTTTATTTTGCTTAAGTCAGGCCCCCATGTAGGCATTGGCTTGCTTAAGAATATTTTCAAGGCATTTAGCCTGATGTTAAGCATCCACTCAGGCTCTTTTTTTATTTCTGATATCTTTCTTACTGTTTCCTCGCTTAGTCCTTTGTCCAGTTCTATTATTGGCTTTGATTCTACGCCAAACCCGTATTTTTCTTCATAGTCCCTGTTCAAGAATTTTAGTTCCTGTTTAGCCATTTTTTTCCTCTAACCATTTATACCCTTCTTTTTCTATCTTGTTTACTAAACTAAAGTCACCTGTTACTGCTATGACCCCATTATGCATTACGTGCACAAAGTCTGGTTTTACATATTCCAGCATCTTAGGGTAATGGGTTATTATTACTGCACTGAACTCTGGGTTGTTTTTTTTCTCATTGTTTATAGCATCAGCTACTAATTTTAACGCGTTAACATCTAATCCTGAATCTGTCTCGTCCATGACTGCGAGTTTTGGTTTTAGAATCATTAGCTGCAATATTTCTGCGACTTTCTTTTCTCCGCCTGAAAATCCCAAGTTTATGTGCCTGTTCACAAAGCTCGGGTCTTTGTTTAGTTTTTCTAGTGCCTTTGCAAGTTCTTTGTGGAAGTCTATAGGGTTTATTTCTCTTCTTGCCTTCACTATACTGTACAGGAAGTGCGAGTAGTTTACTCCTTGTATTTCTGTCGGGTACTGGAATGCCAGAAATAGGCCTTCTTTCGCTCTTTCATTAGGCTTTAATTCCAATAAATTTTTCTCATTAAAAGTTATTGTTCCTTTCTCTAACCTGTATTTTGGATGTCCTGTCAGCACATATCCTAAAGTTGACTTTCCTGATCCGTTTTGGCCCATGAGCGCATGTATTTCTCCTTTTTTTACTGTAATATTTATTCCTTTCAGTATTTCTTTGTTTTCAGCGCTTGCATATAGGTCTTTTATTTCTAATATATTTTCTTTTTCCATATTAATCACATCTATCTGAACTTTCAAAAGTATATAAAATTAACGATTGTTTACTAATTTGTGTTATCTGATAATTAGTGTATAACGCTGTTGAATTCATCCACAACACTTAAAAACATTCGTTAGTACAGAATACTCATGATCAGTGATAAACAGAAATTAATACTTAAGCTACTGCTTAAGAACAGCAAAGGACTTAACATTAACCAGATAGCCAGAACTTTGCATATTAGTCTTGGCTGGGTTCATCAGAGTTTAAAGTTTCTGGAAAGTGAAAGTTTGCTAAAGTCTAGTAAGATTAAAAACTCCGTACTGTATAGTGTTAACTGGCATAATCCTAAAGCTGTTAAGCTACTTGAATTCATACTTGTTGAAGAACTTGAATCTAAAAAGCCAACCCATGATGCTATTTTCGAATCTCTAGAAATGCAAAAGTCTAGCTATAATATTATAACTAAAGATGTCGCAATGATTATAGAAAAAGAAATAATAGAATCTAATCCAGGCGAAGAAAGAAAAGATGAATTAAATCCAACAAACGTTTATATTGGTTATTCTAAGCCTGACACTAATAGCGCAATTTATAATGTTGCTAATGTTTCGAATCCTGCTGCTCCCAATACAGATAATCCATACAGACAAGCTGCAGGTCCTATTAGTTCTTTGTATAACGTAACTCCTGTCGGAGACCAGGGAATTAGCAGTGTATTGGGAATGTATGGATCTGGCGGAGTTCCTGCTGGCGGTTCTGCTTACGCTTCTGCATCACCCACTGCTGGCAATTATGGAAGTACTGGTGCAGCTTCTCCTGGAACTATAGAATCTGCTGTTTCTAGTCTTATTGGCAGATACACTTTTGCCCAGCACACTTCCCACTTGCTCTCTGGCAGTGTCACTAGCTGTAGGTATTGTGGAACTGTCTAACTATTCATTATTTAGTGATTTCTTGAATATATTTTTTGTGTAGTCTGCAGTCAATTTTCTTCTAACAGAATTGTATGATATGTAAAATTATCTTCCCATCAGTATCCTAGTAAAAAAATTAATGTAGTCCAGCCTGTATAGCATGAATGCGAATAACACAAGCATTCCAGACATTACCATAAACAATAATAATTTTGCATAGAAATTCATTTTTAGCCATTTAGTCTGCTCCCTTGTTGCATGAAGGTTTTTAAGCTGTAGTTCTTCACTGTATGATATGTTGTATTTCTCACCAGTTTTATTGTCATCGTATCTTATAGTCTTCTCAGGCATATAACTTTTGTTCAACTTTTGTTTATAAGTATTATTATACAAAGATCGTTGTGTTAGAATAAATATTTTAAGCATAGTTTTATAAATTTAAATATTATTTTAGTGAAAATGTTCAATAAAAAAGAGATTGAAGACGTAAATAACAAGCTAGAGCTGTTAAACAAGAGCATTGAAGTTATTAACGAAAATATAAGCGATGTGAAACTCTTAAACGTTGATAACAGCAAGAAAATATTAGATAAGATAAATGAAATAAATTCAAGGCATGTGAATTATTTCGAGGAATTCGACAAGAATATTTCTGCCTTCAATAGCCTGAACTTGATGTACAGAAAAGAGTTTGATAACCTGGGAAGCTTTAAGAGCCAGCTGGCAGAGAAATTACTTGATAAATTATCCAGAGATATAAAAGATGAAGTCCAGAAGCATTTTGCAAAACTTGAATCTGAGAAAAAGAACTTCGAATTGTTATCAAAAGAGCTGGAGTCTTTGATGCGCGAGATTCAAAAATTAAAGGCTGTTAGCGAGACTGTCAAGACCATGGATTTTGAGCTAACAAACTATTCTAAAAAACTATTAGATAATGACACTGAAAAGTTAAGGCTTATGAACAAGATAGATAATTTAGAAAAACTGATTTCTAAAATGCGGCAGGGAAGGCACGCCTAGTCTTTCATTTGTTTTTTTCTGTAGAATATGAATATGTAAACTAATAGAATTAGTGAATAATTAATTATCATGAACCATTTGTTTGCCCATGATATCCCGTTTATAGTATAGTCACTTAGAGGCCATAGCATTGGTGTAGGATAAAACTCCCTTGTGTGTGTAGGTATGTCTATTATTATGTGCAACCCCCATGCTAGCAACGGCAATGCTACCTTTTTAAGAATTAG
>CAYJAX010000068.1:0-4755 GCA_964368545.1 Candidatus Woesearchaeota archaeon
TGTAGGCATTGAAAAGCATGGATAAACCTCACCTTCAGTAGATATATAACAGCTTCTAAAACCAGCAGTGCAGGGAAGCATCATGTCTTTTTTCCTTAAGTATTTGGAAGCTATTTTTAAGTGCATCTTCTCAAAGACATCATGTTTTTTTCTCAGCTCAAAGTTTTCTGACAAGTAATCGAAAAGCTGGGCAACATCTTCTCCTTCAAGAGGCTTGATCTTGCCTTCATTGCTATAGTAAGTTTCGCTTGTCTGGGTGAAAGTCAAGACGCCTATATCTTCCTTAAACTGCTGGTAAAACTCTTTGAATACTGGAAAGTTTTCCTTATGGACTGTGGACTGATACCTGACATCAACACCAATACTCTTTAAAGCGTTGAAAGTAGCAACAGCCCTATCATAACCGTCCTTGGTTCCTCTTATCAAATTGTGTACATCTTTTGGACCGTCTAAGCTTATTGTAATATGAACTTCTAATCCTGTATCAACTAATGCTTTAGTTTTCTTAACAATCTGGTCAGTCCAAAAGCCATTTGTTGGTATGCTTAAGAATTTTAAGTCAGGACAGTGCTTGACCGCCAGGTTAGTTATCTGGTCAATATCGAGTCTTGTGAAAGGCTCACCACCTGTAATACTCAGCCATTCAAGGTTTTCATTGTCTTTGAATAGCTTTTCATAATCATCTAAAGATAAAAACTGCTTGTTTGGAGTGCTCCAGATACTGCAGTTTAAGCATTTATTGTTGCATACCTTTGTTATTTCTAATAATAACTTCCAAGGCAGTGGCTGCTTAAAGCCGTAGTCTCTAGCTAATCTTGTCTTAGCTATTTTTGTCAATAGTTTAGCATAAGCCATTGTTATCAATCGTTAACATTACATATTTTAGTGTTATTTTTATAGTTATCTATTCTCTCGAACTATTAAAGTTTGTATGTTGTAAATTATCTGAATACTACAAAAATAAATTGAAATCAATAACATTTATAAGAGAAGTGAGAATATTATTTCTTTAGTGGATGGGTGGCCAAACGGTAAGGCAGTTGATTCAAATATTTGAAGCTGAACCTGCAGCTTTTTGGCTTTTTGGAGAAAGCAACAGATTGGGGGTTCAAATCCCTCCCCATCCTTAAAAATATTCTATTAATTCATGAAGAAATCTTGATGTCTAAAAGTAAATCTTATTTAAAATCTAAAATCTAAATAACTTATCATCAAAATCTACAATCTTATTATTTTTTATTTTCACACCCTCACTTTTTAATATTTTGATTTTCGCTCTTATATTCTTTGGATTATCGCCAAAATACCCGCCTATATTTCCGTCGCTCTTAACAACCCTGTGACATGGTACTGCTGGAGCATAAGGATTATTCTTTAAAGCTCTGCCTACTGCTCTGTAAGCCTTTGTATTTCTGGCTGCTTTAGCTATTTCTTTGTATGTGCTTACTTTCCCTTTAGGTATCCTACTACAAATTTCATATACAATATCTCTGAATTCCATTAAAGGTTAAATAAGAATTAGAATGTTTATATTGTTTTCTTAAAATTTAAGTGAAAAATAAGTTATATTAAAAAAAGAAAATTATTCTTTTACTTTAGTGTTTCCTGAAAACCCATACAAGGGCCAGGATTATAAGCACTCCTAAAAGTACGTCTACAAGCACCCAAACTGATGTTGGAACATCTCCAGTGTTGAATGTGTCAAAGAAGCTTTTATCTTCAAAGCTTGCTGCTCCTGTCACTGAAGAAGCTGCTACTGAATCTGAAGCTGATAATGACTTTTCTGTCTGAGCTTCTGATGCTTCTTCTGAAGCTTTTTCTCCGCAGTTGACTAAAGTCAGAGTCTTTTCTGCAGTTGTTAAGCCGCCGTAGTTAGCTTTTGCCTGTATTACATATTCTCCGTCTTCTGCATTTTCAGGAACTACAAACCTAAAGCTTACAGGCTGAATATTTCTTTTCCTGTCTTCCTTAACTTCCACAAGACTGGATGACTGGCTTAGTTTTAGCTTTTCATTTACAACGTCTAGTGTAACTTCCTCATCTGAAGACCCAAGATTTCTAAGTAATAAGCTTCCTGTTACTGTATCTCCGCATTCTGCTGTTGCTGGAGTTAAACTAAAGCTTTCAACTAATAACTTATGGTCTGGAACTTCAACGTCTAGACTTATGCTGTCTTCTGCGCATACTTGATCTTCATTATCTCTCTGGAATGCCTTTACGAAAAGCTCAAATTCATCATTGTCTTCTGCATCTTCAGGCACTACAAAATCAAATGTGAAGTCCTCATCATTATCTTCATCTACTTTTATTGTTTTTGTCTGCTTGTCTTCTGATTTGTCATTGTCTACATTATATAGTATGGCTTCTACCTCTATTCTTTCATTATCGTTTGCTTTGTTTTCTACGTTTACTATTAATGAGAATTCGTCTCCGGCTTCAAATTCGTCGTCATCATCAGGATCTGTTATGTCCAATTCTATTTCTCTTGGGCTTGATCCTGCGCTGCATACGCTCGGCCTGACAGATAATGTTACAGGCACATTAGGCAGTAATGGTCCTTCATTGCTTGTAAATATAAGGTTGCCTTTAACATATTTGACTTCAAAGCCTGATTCTACATCCATTACAAGGCTTAATGTTGCCTCTCCGTTTACTCCAAGGCTTGCTATACTGGAAGGTGTTAAAGTTAGTTTTAGTTCGTTATCATCGCTGTCTCTGACCGTCCCAAAATCATGGCTTAATACTACATTATTCAGCACGCTGTTTCCTGTGTTCTTTAATTTCAGATTAAGTGATACAGAACTTCCCTCTTCAGATGTCATTCTTATCCCTGCTGCTGTGCTTGTTGTGTCTCTTAATAAGTCAAACTTCAAAACTCTGTTTACAACTAATGTTGTGCTCAGTGATTCTGTATCTGCTGGTACAGCTCTGTTTGTGGCTGTTGCACTGACTGTATGGCTACCTGGTGAAGCATCTTGAGGTACGTTAAGGTTCATGCTTACTGTTTGCGGTGTTCCTTCAACAAGATTTGATAGAGTTCCTGTTGCTTCTGATGTTGTGCCTGAAAGTGTTACTCTCACATCAACATCTTGTATAAGTTCAGGATCTGCATTTCTAACTACTGCAGTTACAGTTACCTGTGTTCCAGGATCAACCCTGTTGCTGCTTAGTGTTACACTTTCTACTGCTACTTCAGCAATTGCTGAATATGATAAAACTAGTGCGAATATTAATACCAATAATAGCTTTTTCATTATCGTTTACCCCCTAAATGTTATTATTGTGTAGTTATAACTAATATTTAAATGTTTTGGTGGTGCTGCATTGTTGCAGTAAGAATATGATTTAACGACTTGTATTATAATTCCTGAAACAATTTGTATTATTTTTCAGGGCTTATATAATTCACATAATATTTTGTGACTATAATGCCTATAATATAACCTACTAACATTCCTCCGAATACATCAGACAGGTAGTGGGCTCCAACATACACTCTTGAGAATGCGATTAACGAAGATAATGCAATCCATGAGTATCCAAAAGCTTTAGATTCTATAAAAGCTGAAGGAGCTATACTGAAAAACGTTGTTGTGTGCCTGCTGGGAAAAGAGTAAGAGCTGACATTTACAAGCCTTTCTATATCGGGTCTTGGCCTGGCAATTACTCCTTTAAGTATTGAAGCAGTAATATAGGCAATTCCGACTACAAATATGTATAATAAAATTTTCTTATAATCTCTATTTCTGTAGAACATCGCAGCTATTAATATTGCAAACAGCAAGAAATCAAAAACATCATTGCTAATAAATATCATTATTTTACTGGTGAAATCTACTCTGCTTGACTCTATGAAGTTAATTATAATGCTGTCAAACTGCAAAGATATAAGTAATAAAATAGTTAATACCGTAACAATTATTGCTTCTTTTTTCATTGTTTTTTAGCCATTAAAAGATTTATTTCTTGAGCTTTTCAATGCTGCTTTTCAACTCTTCAATTTTCTTATTTATTTTAGATATTGTCTTATCATTGTTATCTGCAGCAAGCAGACTCCCGCATTCATGGCAGAGAAACTGGTTCTCCATGGCATTTTCTATAGTCAGTCTGACGCATTTATTTGGGCATGTATAAAACTGGTGACCTTTCTCTCTTTCAAGCTGTTTTTCTAGAATATTGATTTTGCTTGTCATAATATCGATTACAACATAGTCAGCATGCCTGTCGTTGAAAGTAAAGAAGTAAATATACCATCCTTTCTTCCTGTCTTTTTTTCTTGTTGAAGATACTAGGTTGTGCTGTTCAAACTTATAGATTATATTCCTAATCTGGTTAATTGTTAGCTTTACCTTACCTGCTATGGTAAACTCATTAACGTTTTCCTTGCCTCTAAGTGTCCTATAAACTGGCACAGCTTCCTTTCCGGCTATCTCTAAAATCATTTCCTCAACAGTTTTTACAGGTATTTTCATCTTGTTTTTGTATACTTACTTTTTCGGTAATAACATTTATAAACCCTTCTTTTTGATTTCTGAGATTATAATTCACTACACCTCAATAATAAGAAAAGTTTTTAACTATAACCCTCAGTATATGATGAGTATTTTAAAAGGGGGATTGTAGATAATGGGATTGTTCAGCAAGAAGAGAAAAGAAGAGTTTCATCCTGAAAACAGTAATTCCATGCCCGAATTGCCTGAATTCCCAGAAATGCATGATGATGATCTTAAAGAAGATGTTCTTGAACACATAAAA
>CAYJAX010000069.1:0-4726 GCA_964368545.1 Candidatus Woesearchaeota archaeon
ATATACGATGAATTTGTAAGAAGGCTTAAAGATGAAGCAAAGAAAGTTAAGTTGGGAAATCCTCTTAACAATGATACAGATTTGGGGCCTCTAAATTCAAGACAGCATTTTGAAAAAGTCTCAAAGTATTTGGAGATTGCAAAAAAAGAGGGAAGAATCTTGTATTCTGGAAAGGAACAAAAAGGATGGTTCATGCCAGTCCACATAATAGATGGAATAGAACAGAAATCAAGTCTGTGCAGGGAAGAGATATTCGGTCCGTTAATAATTATCTTTAAATTTAAGACAGAAGATGAAGCAATTAGATTGGCAAATGACACAGTCTATGGCTTGGCATCAAGTGTATGGACAAAGGATATATCAAAGGCATTCAGGGTAGCTGATAAGCTAAAATTTGGGGAAGTATGGATTAACGATCATCTTCCGCTAGTTTCAGAAATGCCGCACACTGGCAGAAAACAGTCAGGACATGGAAGGGACTTATCAATTTACGCATTGGAGGAGTACACAACACTAAAACATATATATGTTGATTTGAAAGAAGAAAAGAGAAAGTCGTGGCACTATACTGTTTATGGAAAAAGATAGCAGAATGATAGGGATTCTTGGTCTTGGAAATATAGGAAGGCTGATAGCAGAAGACTTAGCAAGAACATTCAATGGTAAAGTTGTGTATATAGTCAGGGATAAGAATACAGTAAAGGATTTGGCAAGAAAAAACAATGCAGTAGTAAGATACGGGGACGTGACAAAACCTGGCACTTTAACAAAAGCATTCAATGAACTAAATGTGGTCATACACGCGGTGCATCATGAGTATAATATTGCTGTAATGAAAGCCTGCTTAAAATGCAATTGTAATTATGTTGATCTTGGTGGTTTATATCATTACACTAAAAAACAGTTGAAGTTGAATAGAAAATTTAAAGAAAAAAATCTAATAGCAATAATTGGAATTGGTTCATCTCCTGGAATAACAAATGTTCTGGCAGGATATGGAGCAAAGTTTTTAGATAATGTTTACAAGATACAAATTTTAATAGGAAATTCTGATTTTTCAGTTTACAGGAGTGAGTCCCCGCTTTCAAATTTTTATTCTATCCAGACAATTCTCGAAGAGTTTTCCTGGGAGCCTGCTGTTTTTATCAAGGGAAGAACAGTATTTGTTGATCCTGTGTCTGGGAGGGAAGAATACAAGTTTCCCAGCCCTGTAGGAACAAAGAAGCCTCAGTACGTAATACACTCAGAGATAGCCACGCTTTCATATACATTAAATTCTAAGAACGTATCAATAAAAGTTGCATTTGACGATGATTTTGTTGAGAAAATAAAAGTGCTGAAAAGATTGGGATTTCTGCAGGACAAAACAATTACCGTGAAGGATAAGAAAATAAATGTAAGATTGGCTCTGGTTGAGATTCTGAAGAAACTTCCAAGGCCTGTGCCAGAGAAAATAAATCAGTATGAGATAATAAGGGTAATAATGGACGGATTAAAAAATAACAAAGAGGTTAGAACTGTTTTGGACGCAAAAGTAGAAAGCGTGAATGAATACGAAGAGAAAGATACTGCAGTGCCTGCATCATTAGCTGCACAGATGATTGTTAACGGCGTGATAAAGAGTCAGGGTGTATATCCTCCAGAAAGTGTAATTCCAGATAAAGAATTTTTTGAAGAATTAGGTAGGAGAAATATAAAGATTTTTGTAAATGATAGGAGAATAAACTAGAATGAAATATGACTTTGTAGTTCTGGGAGCGACAGGCACTCAAGGCAGGATTGCATCAAAGGACTTATTAAATTCAGGATATTCTATTTTGCTTTGCGGAAGAGATTCTAAGAGAATAAAATACTTATTAAGAAATAAAAGAGCTAAGTTCTCATACGTCAATGTAAGAGATGTTAATAGTACTTGTGAGACTATAAAAAAGTCTGGAGCAGATGTTGTATTAAATTGTGTAGAATTAAGACTGAACCTGAAAGTTATGCAAGCATGTCTTATGGCAGGAGTAAACTATCTTGATCTTGGGGGATTGCAGGAAATGACTGTGCAGCAATATAAATTAAGTAAGAAATTCAAAGGGAAAAAACTTGCTGCGATTCTTGGTTGTGGCTCAACTCCTGGTATAGCGAATGTGATGGCAGCTCATGCTATAGGAAAATTAGATACTGTGGATCATATAGACTTGGGATTTGGATGGGACTCTAACATCAAAGAGTTTGTGATACCTTACTCAATCGAGAGTATAATATACGAGCTGACTACTTCTCCAGTAGTTCTGGAAGGAGGGAAGTTTGTTAAGAGCAAGGCATGCTATTACGAAGGAATGAATGAATTAAGGGAGGTTGGGAAGCAGAATACATACTGTATAGTTCATTCAGAGGTTTATACTTTCAATAGGTATTTCAGGAAAAAAGGGCTTAAGAGAGTGCACTACACTGCAGGATTTCCTGAACATTCGCATAAAGTTTTAAAACTTTTAATAGACCTGGGTTTTGGATCGAAAGATTTTATTAAAGTTAACAAAAGCGAGGTGAAAGTAATAGATTTCACAAGAGAGATCTTGAAGTATAATAAAAATCCTAAAGACTATAAAGAAGAGGAGAATGTCTGGGTTAAAGTAAATGGAATGAAGGATGGAAAGAAAAAGACAGTATTGATGGAATGCATAACAAGAACTATAAAAGGATTTGAGTTTGCAGGATCCAATATTAATACAGGCATGACTATATCTATAATTGGGCAACTGCTAAAGAAAAAGAAGATAAAAGTTAGGGGAGTTACAGCACCTGAAGCATGTGTTCCAAGCAACGAATTTTTTAGAGAGCTTGCAAAAAGAAATATGCATGTTTTCGAAGATGGAAGAAAGATAAACTGAATAGTTAAAGAGAAATATGATTATTTCGAATGATTTGTTTCTTTTTTGTGGAACCTCAGAATTTTTGCGTTTTTAGAATATTACAAAATTCTCTAAAGAATATTTATAGCTAAAAGTTATTTGTCTTTCAAAGCTGGGGCGACTGGTAAATCCAGCATTGTAAGTAATCCTGGTTTTGCATTATAAACAACCGGAATGAGATTAACAGCGTGTGCTGTTGTAGTTAATTTGCCTGTTGGAACGCTCATGCACTCAACAATATTTGGTTTTCCATTGATCATTATTGTATTTTTATAATCAATTTCTGGGTCTACTCTTCCAAGCTCTTCAAGGACGATTCTCAATTTTCCTTTCTCATAGCAGGAGAGTTTCTGATCAAATCCGGAAACTTTTCCAGTCTGAACAGTTATGTATCCAGGAACCTTGATGGGTTTATTGGAAATAACAGGAGTTTTTGTTTCTTTAGTTCTGTCTAGTTTCCATCCTAAAGCATGAGCAGTCATGTGGGCTGATTCAAGCAAACCTATATGTCCTGGAAGTGAGCCTTCAATTATTCCTCTGCGAAATTGGTTTTCAGTTAAACCTACGCCGATATTTTTCTGGATGGCAGGACCAAAAGGAGAAAAGTCGACAAGCCTGGTAACTTTTATGGACGTGACACTATGAACTATTCCTGTCAGTGCTAAAGGCAAGTAATCCATAGCAAATCCTGGATTAATGCCTGAACCTAAAATGGAAACTTCATGTTTTCTTGCTGAGTTATCCATTTCATTGCATAATGAAGGGTATTTGACAAATGGATATCCCATCTCTTCAGCTATGGTGATTACATTGATTCCTGCTCTTACAGCACCACTGATTTGTTTCCAGACATCAGGAACATATGAAACTGCAGCATGAAGCATGACATCAGCACCAAGGCTTTCGAAAGCATCTCTCTCCGTGTATCCTTTAATGCCGAGCTTTTTATTCCAGCCTAGGATATCACCAATATCTTTTCCTGCTTTTTCTTTTCTGACTACTGCACCGACAAGCTCCAAGCCTTCTTTCTTAAGAACAAGCTCAACCATCTTAGAACCCATAGAACCAAGACCATACTGCAGAACTTTAAGCCTTTTTTGCATGTAATAATCTTAATATGTAAGTTATATAAAAAGTTTGTTTTATTGATTAGAGAAATTTCGTAGCATTTGATAATAAATTATCTGTATAACTAAAATTACGTTTAGTACGGATTTTATATTTTCGTTATGAATAAAGAGTCTTTCAGATGGCAAATTTGCAGAGAAAACTATTTAAATAGTGATGTTATTCTTTTGTTTAACCTATGATTAAGACTGGAGGTTAATATGGATTTGAATGCAGAGTTACCTAAGGATTTATTGGATAAGGCTTATGAAGCTGTAGAAGTTGCTTCTAAGACTGGTAAAATCAAGAAGGGTACAAATGAGGTTACAAAAGCTATAGAAAGAGGTGTAGCAAAGCTTGTTTTGGTTGCTAAGAATGTTAATCCTAAAGAAATAATCATGCACCTTCCTGTTCTCTGTGAAGAAAAAGATATTCCTTTGATTCCTGTTCCGACACGTGAGGATTTAGGGTCTCTTTCTGGTCTTAAGATTCCTACTTCAGCTGTTGCTATTGTGCAGGAAGGGGAAGCAAAGAATATTCTAAAAGAGATAAGTTCTAAGCTGAAGAAATAATATGGCAGATAAAGAATCTACTGAAAAGAGAAACATTCCTAAGAATCCTTCTGCAGAACCTCAGCAAAGCCATCAATCTTCTAAATTATTTACAGATGCTGTCCCTGCTCAGGTTGAGGAGATAGTTGGTAGGACTGGAATGAGGGG
>CAYJAX010000070.1:0-4683 GCA_964368545.1 Candidatus Woesearchaeota archaeon
TGCCTAAGATTCAGCAACTGCTGAATCCCAAAATAAAGTCCATTCGGAGATACTGCACAAAGACAAAAAACTTATAAGCCTTACTTACTGCTCTTTTATATTATTCTCTTTAGGATCCTGAACAGATTTAGTTTTCTCTAAAAGCTCTTTATTAGTTTCTGCCAAATTATGAAGCATTAAATTATAACCATGAAGCTTTCTAAGCATCTCTGAAAGAGCAGCATTAACCTCCCTAACAGGCATAACAATTTTCTCACTGTCAACAACTTCCAAGGAAGATGGCAAATAGTCATAACAGAATGTCAATAATTTTAACATGCCAACAACCTTAAGCTCAGCTTCGATATGAGAAGCAAAAATATTTTCCTTCACTAACTCAGCTTTATTCACATTTGAATTAATAATTGTTATTCCGTCTTCTTTCTTTAATTGTTCAAGAACCTTAAGAGAAACATCATTAACATGCTGCTCAGGATGACCTATCACTTCCATTATCGCCCTTATTGTAAACACCATCATTCATCAAACCTTTCAGTATATTTGTCTTAGGCATCAAGGCAAGAAGCATAAATAATGCTACTGCAGCAAAAGCATAAACCATAGGCTTATTGGCTTTTACACCTGAAGAGCTATATACTGTCTCTCCAGTAACAGGAATTTCGGGAAGATTTATATTGCTTTCTGTGAGTGGAATTTCATTATTACTGTCCTGGTAACTTATTGTTTGTAAAGACGAGTTAATTGAAGAATTATCAGATGTATTCTTACACTTATTTTCTATCAAAAAAGATTTTTTAGCTTCAATGCCGAATGAGACAGCCTTTAAATCATAATAGCCAGTAGTTATGTTGCAATCATTAGGAATTATAATTTCTGGCTTGAATTCGTAGTTTTCATAATCGTAAGGCATAGAAAAATATTGAGGCTCAGTAACATTTGTTATCTCAACTATTAAAGATGAATTAGTAAACCTACCTGTGTAGGTGTTTATCTTAGGAATAATCCTGTCTCCCAGTTTAGTCTTGTTGTCAGATCCAAGATAAAAACTCGATATCTCAACAGAGGGCTCGGCAGTTAAATTAACATGAACAAAAACTATAGCTTCCGAAGACAAAAATTTAGAAGTATTATTACATTCAACACTAACTAATTCATTCTTAACAAGAAGAGTCTTCGGCTTGTTGAAATTTGGAGTAAAAGATTTCTGATTAAGATTAGTCGTGTTTATCTTATCCTTAATAATGTTCCCTTCAGAATCTTCAATCCAGTACTGTATGACAAAAGGATATTTTGAGGTTGACAGATTGTTAAAGAAGACGATCCTTTCTGCGTTGTTATAATTCTTTTTTTCTGCTATTACAGATATTGATACAAAACATGTATTATTATTTGTTGTCTCAGAAGAGTTTTGATAAAAACACGCACTATTCGTATCTTCCAGTCCATACACTAAAGGCAGAAAGATTACGAGTACAAATAATATTATCTTTAACATGGTGCTAAGCAATAAAACTTTAAAATTAAAAAGCCTTTACGAATCTTTTTCGGAAATTCTGCAGAATTCTTAGAATTCCTTGCATTAATCTGCAGTAGGCTTTTTCATAATGAGCAAGTGAACAACAATAAACAATACTAAAGAAATGACAAACAACTTCAATAAACTTAAAATACCAAGACTCGTATTGTAAATAACTATCCTTTCAAGACTATCGTTTGCAAGAGTAAGAGGCAAGTTAGAACCAATAACCCTCATAAAATCAGGCATAACCTCAAACGGGAAAAATAATCCACTAAGGAAAAACATAGGAATAACTATAACAAGAGAAGTCAGCAGTGCAGTGTTTTCACTCTTTGATATAGAACCAATAAACAAACCCATTAATATAAAGTTAAGAGATGCAAAAACAAGAATAATTATTACTGGAACCGAGATAACTATTTTTGATCCAAACAACAATACAGCTATAAACATCACAATTAATTCTATAAAACTCACAATAAGGAAAAATATAATCTTAGATAATAATAATACTGGAACTGAGGTAGGGCTCAATAAAGTTCTGGCTAGTGTACCAGTGTTCTTCTCAACAACAATGTTAGATGATGAAGAAAGCATAACAGTAAATAAAAGCAAAATCAGTATCAGTCCTAAAGAAAGAAATTCAAAATAACTCCTATCACCAAAAACACTATTCTCATTCAAACTAACAGCCCTAATTATGTTTTTAGGATCCCTTGAAGTATAAACATCAAGAGCAGCAGAAGTGTCTCTAAGTTCAGTTTCTATAGCTATAATGTTATTAGTAAACTCGAAAGCAGTTCTGTTAATGTCTCTTATTTTATTTGTAATATTAATCTTTGCAGACTTAATTAAAGCAACTTGATCTGAAAGAGAACCAATGTCGAGAGAGTTTATACTTTCCTCCTTAAGCTTTAAGTCTTTAGAAAAATTCTGCAAAGCATAAGAGGTATTCAAAAGCGCAGGGCAGTAAGAAGAATTGCTTGAACAGACAGACAATGTTAAATTGCTCACATAATCTATCTCAGTACTTAAAACATAACTTAAATTTAATTTTAAATAAGGAATAGTGCCATTTAAACTATCAATAATTTTTTCTAATTTTTCTTCATCAATCTTGCTGATCTGGTTATTTATTTCATTAAGCTCCATTTGAGTCTCTAAAGCAGAGTCTCTGGCAGTTTCAAGTTCTGGCAGAATAATTTTAAGTTTTTCATTAAGCTTATTCAGCCTGATCCATGCGTTACCTATGAATTCAGTCCCAATATTTTCGTTCAAATCCTGAACAACAGCCTTCATGGCGTCAGAAGAAAACAAAGCAGCCTGCGTCTTAGAGTTATCAACAAAAAGCAGAATTTCAGCACCCTCGCCGTTCTCTATATCAGCAGAAAAATTTTTAGGTATAACTACAGAAGCCCTAAGCTTACCTTCAGAAACCGCAGACCTTGCAGTGAGCGCACAGTCTTTTTCCAAAATTTTTGTATTAAACAGTGGAAGATCAAGATCAAAACTCTTTTCATCAAGATTACAAACACCCAAAGTAATGCCGCTAATCGATTTTGAAGTAGAAGACTGCCCAAAAATATTACCTAAAATTAAAAGTATGACAATAGGAGCAATAACTGTAAGTGCCAAAGACCTCTTATCCCTCATAAAAAGCTTCAAGTCCTTCTTAACTATTTTTAGCAGTTTCATGAACCAAGTTAACAAAAGCCTCCTCAAGAGTCTTGCCGTATTTTTTCTTCAGATTAGCCGGAGTATCTATGGCAATAATTTCTCCGCTCTTAATAACTGCAATCCTATCACAAAGCAAATCAGCTTCGTCTAAGTAATGAGTGCAGAAAATAATAGTGATGCCTATCTCCTTAATATTTTCTATGACCTTCCACAAAGCCATCCTTGAAACTGGATCAACTCCAGCTGTAGGCTCATCTAAATACAATAACTTCGGTGAGTGAAGAAGAGCAATAGCAAGACTTAATCTTCTCTTCATCCCGCCAGAAAGAGAACCTGAAACTGAGCTGACTTTATTTTCCAGCTGAAGAAGTTTTAGTAGTTCTATTGATCTTTTTTTAAACTCATTTTTAGGAAGGTTATACAGAGAGGCAAAATACTCCAAGTTCTCGTACACTGTTAGCTTATGGTAAAAAGTATCTTCCTGAGGAACCCAGCCTATAAGTTTTTTTATCTTACTTTTCTTACCTATTGGTATGTTATTTATTTTTACTTCACCTGAAGACTTCTTATGAAAACATGTCAAAATCTTAATCAGGGTAGACTTACCAGCACCATTAGGGCCTAAAATTCCGAATATCTCATTATCCTTAACATGAAATGTCAAACCTTTCAAAGCTTTAAAACCATTGTAATCCTTAGTTAATTTTTTAACATCAAGCATGACTAACAAATGGAATCACAGTTAAAAAAGCTTTTGAAAAATTATTCTGAAAAATAATTGCAGCAGTGTTATATTTAACTTAGAATTTATGTGAAATATGTATATCAACCAAAAGACCTTTTAATGCCACCCATCTTCCAAAACTTTCTGGTGTTAGTATTCCTGAACTTGTGCTCCAACTCATTTTCCAGAGCTTTAACAGCACGATGACAACTCTTCTTCAAATCCCAGTCGCCACCTCTCTCACTATCAACATTCTTCTCAGAAATAATACGAGCAGGAGCTTCAATCCTTAAACTAACATCATATCTACTTCTTGACTCCTTCTTTAAAACCCTGACATGAACCAACAACTCAATATCCTTCTTAATATACCTCTTAAGCTTGGGAAAGTCTCTCTCTATAATGGACTTTAGAATTAACTGTTCCTCAGGCTTCAAGTCATGCAATCCAGAATATGTTATGTTGTCAGGCATCTTATGCATCCCTTATCAAATCTTCAAATTTCAAGCCTTCTGAAATAGCAAGCTGAAAATTTATTACAAATAAATTATTCGATTTACTATTATTTAACTGTTCTGGTTTAAGAAAAAACCATCCCTTATTGTTAAATCTAATACCGAACCAGGATTCAGCTCCGAACCTTCTTGAGAAATCAACAATCTGATTAACTTCCTCAGGATAAAGATACTTAGACTTTGACTTAGTTGATTTACATTCAATTGCTAGATATCTTTTTTTATTGCCTGCCAATACATCAGGATTT